>NZ_JBHWUO010000011.1:0-46396 GCF_042736975.1 Streptomyces sp. NPDC059989 | reverse complement strand
CATTCGGCGGCTGCTTATTTTGTTTATATGCGCCTGGACGTGGGGTGTGGGGTGTTTCCAACCACCCTCGGGGGCGGGGGCGGGGGCCGCGGCGGGCGCCCACGGCCCGGACGGGCTAGCCCAGCTGGACGTTGTCGACGGTCCAGTACCAGTTGTTGTTCCCGCTGTAGCGGAAGCGGATCTGGACGTCGGTGGCACCCGCCGGGATCTGCAGCGGGAGGGACTCCGCCTTGGCGACGGTGTCCGCGGTGTAGGACTTGACCACGGTCGGGGCGGCGCCGTTGTAGGAGACCAGGACCTGGGCGGTCTGGCCGGACTCCTGGCGGTAGTGCGTCTGGAAGGTCAGGTTCCGCGTCGTGCCGCCGGTGACCGCCCACTTGGGGGTGATCAGGGTGGAGTCGAAGGTGCCGGTGTGGCTCTTGTCGTCCCACTCGTCGGAGTCGGCGACGGCGAAGACGTCACGGGAGCGGACGTTCAGCTCGCGCCACTGGTCGCGCTGCGACTGGCTCCAGAACTCGTCGGTCGCGAAGGCCCATCCGGCCCACTCGGTCACGCCGCCCGTGCCCATCTTGGAGTTGTCCACGGACCAGCCGGCGGGCGGGGTGTGCGTGAAGCCCTTCACGCCCGCCGGGATGCCCGTCTCGTCCACGCGGGCCTGGAGGGCCGGCCGCAGGCCGTCGAAGGCGTCGTTGTCCGGGGCGTTCAGCGGGACCCCGTCCAGCCCGGTCGTGGCGACGCCGACCTGCTGGAGCGCGGTGGCCGCCACGTCGACGAGCCGTACGTCGTCCCGTACCGAACCGGCGGGAATGCCCGCGCCCTTGGCGATGACGAAGGTGCCGCGCTCCTGGATGGTGGAGCCGCCGTGGCCGCCGGCGTTGGTGTGGCCGTGGTCGGTGGTGACCAGGATCTTCCAGTTCTCCTGGGCGTACGTCGGGCGGTTCTGGACGGCCGTGAGCAGCCGGCCGATGAGCGCGTCCACGCGGCCGATGGCGTTCAGGTACTCCTGGCTCGCGGCGCCGGAGGTGTGGCCGGCGTGGTCGATCTCGCCGAGGTAGACGAAGGCCGCGTCCGGGTTCTGGTCGCGCAGTTCGGCGGCGGCCGCGGCGGCGATCTTCGGGTCCTCGCTGCCGTAGCCGTCGCGGTCGCCCTTGAGGGAGAGGCGCTTGTCGACCTTGGCGGAGAAGATCGGGCCGTTCTGGTCGGTGGAGGTGATGGGCTCCCAGTCGGCGGCCGCATAGGTGTTGAGCGCCGGCTTGGCGTTCTCGATGCGGGTGAGGAAGTCCGGGTGGGCGGCGTAGTTCTTGCCGGTGAAGGAGTTGTCCTTCACGCCGTGCTTGTCGGGCCAGACGCCCGTGGCGATGGTGGACCAGCCGGGGCCCGAGGAGGTGGCGGCCATCGGGTTCGCGTACAGGGTGCTGCGGGCGGTCAGGCCCTGGGCCATCAGGCCGTTGAGGTTCGGGGCGTTGGCGGCCTTGACGCGGTCGAGGACGGCGCCGTCGATGCCGATGACGAGGACCTTGTCGGTGGTGGCGGCCGCGACGGCGGGGGTGGTCGCGAGGGTGGCGGCGACGAGGGCCGTGGCGGTGGCGGCCACGGCGAGGACACGTCCGGACAGGACAGTGGACACGTACTCCTCCTGGGAGCAAGTGAGCGGCGAGAAGTGCGGGGACATGCACCGGGTCCGGACCGAAGGTGCTCCAGCGCGCTTTCGGTCCAGACCCGTTATGCAAGCGTCACTATCCCGGTCGTGGGTGACCGGGAGGCGACCAGTCAGCTTCCGGTTGCCGACTTCCATGCGTCGACGTAGGCGGTGAGATTCTTGTCGATGTCGGTCCAGTCCGGCTCGAAGATCTCTACACCGGTCATGATCTTGGTGAGTTCGACGGCGTTGGCGTCGGTCGGCTTGACGTCGGTGCGCGCCGGGAAGCCGCCGCCCACCTCGCTGACCAGCTTCTGGGCCTCCTCGCCGAGCATGAAGTCGAGGAGCTTCTTGCCGTTCTCGGTGTGCGGGGCCTTGTCGACCAGGCCGGCCGCGTACGGCAGGGCGAAGGTGGTGGGCTTGCCGCCGTCCTTGGCCGGGAACCAGATGCCCAGGTTCGGCATGGACTTGGACTGCGCGAAGTTCATCTGGACGTCGCCGTTGGCGACGAGCAGCTCGCCCTTGTCGGTCTTGGGCGCGAGCTTGCTGGTGGAGGAGGACGGGCCGACGTTGTTGGCCTGGAGCTTCTTCAGGTACTCGTTCGCCTGCTCCTTGCCGCCGAAGTCGTGCATCGCCTTGATGAGCACGGCGGTGCCGTCGCCCGCGACGCCCGGGGTGGAGTACTGGAGCTTGCCCTTGAACTTCGGGTCGAGCAGCTCCTCCCAGGTCTTGGGGGCCTCGGCGAGCTCCTTCTTGTTGTAGACGAAGCCGAAGTAGTTGTTGACGACCGAGGTCCACTTGCCGTCGGCGGCCTTGTCGGCACCGTTGACCTTCTCGGAGCCCTGCGGCTTGTAGGCCTGGAGGAGGCCCTTGCCGTCGGCCTGCTGGATGAAGGGCGGCAGGGTGATCAGTACGTCGGCCTGGGTGTTGGTCTTCTCGCGGACGGCGCGCTGCACCATCTCGCCCGAGCCGCCCTCGACGTACTTGACCTCGATGCCGGTCTTCTTGGTGAACTCGGCGAAGACCTTGTCGTACCAGCCGTCGCCCTTGTCGCTCTTGAGTCCGTCGGCGCTGTAGACGGTGACGACCTTCTCCCCGCCCTTGGAGTCGGCGGAGGAGGCGGAGCCGCCGCAGGCGGTGAGGGAGGCGGCGAGGGCGAGGCTGCCGGTGACGCCGGCGGTGACACGGAGACTGCGACGATTGCTGGGCTTGCTGGGCATGGAACTTCCTTACGGGGAAAGGGAGTCAGCAGGGGAATCGGTTCAGCGGTACGCGGCTTTGGTGCGGATGCGGGAGACGGCCAGGAGGACCAGCAGGGTGGCGGCCATCAGGACCACGGCGACGGCGGAGCCGCTGAAGAGCGAACCGCGGTCGGTGGCGGTGAAGATGCGGACCGGGAGGGGCATCCAGTCCGGCGGGTAGAGCATCATCGTGGCGCTCAACTCGCCCATGGACAGGGCGAAGCAGAGCCCGGCGGCCGCGGTGAGGGACGGCAGCAGGAGGGGGAGCTTGACCCGCCACAGCACGTACGCGGGACGGGCGCCCAGGGAGGCCGCCGCCTGCTCGTACGCGGGGTCGAGACGAACGATGGCGGCCGAAACCGACTGGTGGGCAAACGCCGTGACAAGAATCGTGTGCGCCAGGATCACGATTGAGCTGGTGCCGTTGAGCAGCAGCGGGGGCTTGCTGAAGGCGACCAGGACCGCGAGGCCGACGACCACGGACGGCACGGCGACGGGCAGCATGAACAGCGCGTCCAGGGACCGCTTCCCGCGCTTGCCGAGGGCGGCGGCGGCCAGGGCGGCCCAGGTCCCGAGGGTGAGCGCGAGCAGGCTGGCGACGACGGCGGTGACCAGGCTGGTGGTCAGGGCCTGGAGGGATTCGCCCTGGACGGCCGAGGCGTAGTTCGCGGTGGTCGGGCCGGAGGGGAAGGCTCCGGACCAGTGGGTGGCGAAGGAGGCCGCGACCACGACGAGCAGGGGCAGGGCGAAGAGGGGGACGAAGAGGAGGCCGAAGAGGGCCCAGGCCGCCCAGCGGCCGGTCCGGCTATGCACCAGCACGCTTGCTCACCACCCGGTAGAGGCCGAACAGGCCGACGGAGATCGCGATGTTGACGACGGCGACCACGCAGGCGGCCGCGTAGTCGGATTCGAGGATCGCCTTGCCGTAGACGAGCATCGGGAGGGTCGTGACGTCCTTGGCTCCGGTGAACAGGACGATCCCGAACTCGTTGAGGCACATGACGAGGACGAGGCTGCCGCCCGCGGCGAGCGCCGGGAGGGCCTCGGGGAGGATCACCTTCCGGATGATCCGGGCGGGGCGGGCGCCGAGGCCGGCGGCCACCTCCAGCTGGGCGGTGTCCAGCTGGGAGAAGGCGGCGAGCAGGGGGCGCATCACGAAGGGCGTGAAGTAGGTGATCTCCGCGAGGAGGACGCCCCAGGGGGTGGTGAGGAAGTGGAAGGGGCCCTCGGCGGCGCCGGTGACGTCGGTGACGAGGCCGTTGGCCATGCCGGCGGTGCCGTAGATGAAGAGGAGGGCGAGGGTGATGAGGAAGGAGGGGAAGGAGAGGAAGACGTCGATGAACTTCGCGACGGCCTTGGCCCCGGGGAAGGGCACGAAGGCGATGACCAGCGAGAGCGCGAAGCCGAGGACGAGACAGCCGGCGGTCGCGCCGACGGCCAGCCAGACGGTGGTCCCGAGGGCCTCGCGGAAGCTGTGCGAGGCGAAGACGGAGGCGTACGCGTCGAAGGCGCCGCCGCCGTTCTCGGGGCTGAGCGACTGCTGGACGACCAGCGCGAGGGGGTAGAGGAAGACGAGCCCGAGCACGACCAGGGGCGGCAGGGCCCAGATACTGCGCGGCAGCCGATTCCCCTGCGGGGTTGCTCGGGGGTTCCGGCTACGGGCCCCCTGCGGGGTGGGCTCCGGGGCACCATCCAGCCCCGCCGGCGTTTGAGGCGCGGGGTCCGGGGCGGAGCCCCGCGACGTCCCCGCCGGGGATGCGGCAGGCCCGGGGGCACCATCCAGCCCCGCCTGGGGGTCCCTCCCAGCGGTAGCTGGGGGAGATTGAGGCGCGGGGTCCGGGGCGGAGGCACGGGGCTCCGCCCCGGAGGGGCCCTGGCCCGGGACTGGCAGGGTGCGGCGGCGCGTCGCGTCAGGCATCCGACACCCCTGCGGCCAGCAGCACCGCATCGCGCGGTTCGAAGTGCAGGGTGACCCGGTCGCCGAGGGCCGGGGTCGCGCGGAGTTCCGGCAGGTCCGCCTTGACGCGGTGGCCGTCGATGTCGACGTAGAGCCGGTGGGTGGAGCCGCGCCACTGGACCTCGGCGATCGTGCCGCTCAGGGCGTTGGGGCCGTCCCCGAGGCCGAGCAGGTGCGGCCGTACGCACAGGGTGGCCGTGGAGCCGGGCGCGGCACGGCCGGGGTCGAGGGCCAGCGGGCGGCCCGCGAAGACCGCCCCGGCCTCGGCGACCGTCACGGGCAGCAGGTTCGCGTTGCCGACGAAGGAGGCCGTGAACTCGGTGCGCGGGGCCCGGTACAGCTCCTGCGGGGTCCCGCAGTCCTGGAGGCGGGCCTTGTCCATGACCGCGATCCGGTCGGCCAGGGTGAGCGCCTCGACCTGGTCGTGCGTGACGTACAGGATGGACACGTCGGGCAGTTCGCGGTGCAGCCGGGCCAGCTCGGCGAGCATCCCGGAGCGCAGCTGCGCGTCGAGGGCCGAGAGGGGCTCGTCCAGCAGGAGCACGCCGGGGCGGATGGCGAGGGCTCGGGCGATGGCGACCCGCTGCTGCTGGCCTCCCGACAGCTCGCGGGGGTAGCGCCGCGCGTAGGCCGCCATGCCCGTCAGCTCCAGGGCTTCGGCGACCCGGCCCGGGATCTCGCCCTTCGGGGCCTTCTGCGCCTTGAGGCCGAAGGCCACGTTCTCCTCGACCCTCATGTGCGGGAAGAGCGCGTACTGCTGGACCACCATGCCGATGCCGCGCTTGTACGGCGGGAGCGCGGTGACGTCCCGGCCGCCGATCAGCACCCGGCCCGCGACGGGCCGTACGAAGCCGGCGACCGCGCGCAGGGCCGTGGTCTTGCCCGAGCCGGAGGGGCCGAGCAGGGCCATCACCTCGCCGGGCTCGACGGTCAGGTCCAGGGAGTCCAGGACGGTGTTGCCGCCGTAGGCGACGGACACCCCGTCGAAACGGATGCCGCTCACGCCGACTCCGCCAGCAGCTGCGGGAGTTCGGCGATGGAGCCGAGGACGTGGGTCGCGCCGTGCCCGGTCAGGGCCGCGCGGTCGTGGGCGCCGGTGAGGACTCCCGCGACGATGCCGGCTCCGGCGCGGCGGCCGCTGAGCATGTCGTACGCGGTGTCGCCCGCGACCACGAGGTCCCGTACGTCGGCCACGGCTCCGGTGCGCAGGAAGGCGGCCAGGACCATGTCCGGGAAGGGCCGGCCGCGGCCGCCCGCGTCGGCGGGGCAGAGGGTGAGGTCGGCGAGGTCCTGCCAGCCGAGGGCGGCGAGGATGGCGTCCTGGGTGACGCGGGCGAAGCCGGTGGTCAGGACGACGGTGCGGCCGTCGGCGCGGAGCTTTTCGATGGTGTCGCGGGCGCCGGGTACCGGGGCGATGAGGCCGCCGTCGACTAGGTCGCCGTAGGCCTCCTCGAAGGCGGAGTTGGCGCGCTGGGCGAGCTCCTCCGTGCCGAAGAGGTGGCGGAAGACGGAGATCTTCGACTTGCCCATGGTGTCGCGGACGTACTGGAGCTTCTCGGCGTGGTCGGGGGTGCCGGCTTCGACGCCGAGGCGCTCGGCGGCGCGCTCGAAGGCGCGCTCGACGAGGCCGCCGTCGGCGACGGTGGTGCCGGCCATGTCGAGGACGATCAGCTGCCTGCTGCCGTTGGCGGCGTTGCTGTTGGCGGCGTTGCTGCTCGTGTTCGTGTTCGTGTTGCTGTTGTCGGTCATGCGGCTCACCAGCCCAGTTCGTTCGCGGTGGTTTCGGCTATGGCGGGCGAGCAGGTCATGCCGCGGCCGCCGGGTCCGGTCACCAGCCAGACGCCGTCGGCCACCTGCTGGCGGTGGACGACGCGGGTGGTGTCGGTGCACTGCGCGTACACACCCGCCCAGCGGTGCCTGATCTTCGGCAGGGGGCGGCCCAGGAAGGACTCGACCACCTCGGTGAGGTGCTCGTAGGGGTCTTCGAGGGTGTCGAACGCGAAGGGGTGCTCGTACTCGTGGGTGTCGCCGATGGTCAGTCCGCCGTCCTGGCGCTGGACCATGAGCAGCTGCATCTTGTGCGCGGCGGCGATCGGGGCCTGCGCCTGCCCGGCGTTGAGCTCGTCGAGGGCGGCGGACTTGTAGGCGGGGTAGTAGCGGAAGCTGTCGGCGTCCGCGACCGAGGTGGTGAGCGGCTCGCCGAGGGGGGCGGTCTGCATCATCTGGAGCCGGACGCGGCGCACGGGCAGGTCGGGGACCAGTTCGCGGACCAGGCCGGACAGCCAGGCGCCGGTGGCGAGGACGACCGCGTCGCCGCGGTGGACGTCGCCGTGGTCGTCGCGGACGGCGCCGGGGCCGGTCACCTCGCGGACCTCGCGTCCGGGGAGGAAGGTGTAGCGGCCGGTCGCCCGGAGGGCTTCGCGGAGGTGGAGCTGGGCGGTGCGCGGCTCGACGGCCGCGTCGCGCTCGCACCACAGCGCGGCCTCGAAGGCGCCGCGCAGGGCCGGGTTGATCTCCCGCGCTTCCGCGGCGGTGACCAGTTCGTAGCCACGGGCGGCGGCGTCGGGGCGGGCCACGGCGGCCTCGGCGACGGCGTACTCGCGGGGGTTGCGGACGGGGGTGAGGGAGCCGATGGCGCGGAAGCCCAGGCCGGGCACCTCCGCGCCGATGCGCTCCCAGAGCTCGCGGGCCCGCAGGGCGGTGTCGAGCTCCTCGCCCCCGGCCCGTCCGCTGACCCAGATCTGGCCGAAATTGCGCAGTGACGCGCCGCGGGCCTCCGCTTCTCGCTCGATCTGGACGACCTCGTGGCCGCGTTCGACTGCTTGCCAGGCGTGCATGGTGCCGACCACGCCGCCGCCTACGACTATGACTCTCACGCGGTCCACGGTGGGCGCGGCCCGTGACCCTCGAGGATCCACCCGGCAACGGGCCGGTGAACAGCCCCCGACGCTTGGACTAGACCCGTTATCTTTCTGTGATGTGAATACGTCCCTTTATGGCCTGTACGGGTGGGTTGGCGCGGGACTATTCGGGCCGCAGGCGGGTCGTGAAGCTGAACCGGTCGCCACGGTAGAGCGAACGCACCCGCTCCAGGGGCCGGCCGTCCTGGTCCCGCGAGAAGCGGTGGATGAGCAGCATGGGGAGCGCGGGCGGGGTTCCGATCAGCAGGGCTTCGCGGGGCGTCGCGAGGACCGTCTCCAGCTTCTCGTCGGCGTCGCCGAAGGAGATGCCGAGGCTGTCGCGGAGGTATCCGTAGAAGGAGGAGTCCGGCCGGAAATCGACGTCGAGGCGGGGGGCGCGGGCCACCCGGATGTACGTGCTCTCCAGCCCGACCCGCTCGTCGTCGGCCAGCAGGACGCGCTCCAGGTGCCAGACGGGCTCGCCGGGCTCGGCGCCGATGCCGGGGGCGAGGTCGGGCGGGCAGGGGAACTGCTCCAGGCCGATGAGGTTTCGGCCGGGCCTGCGCCCCTGGCGCCGTACGCCTTCCGTATAGCTGGCGAGGGAGAGCGGCTGCTCCAGCTTCGGGCCGGCGACGACGGTCCCGCGGCCGGAGCGGCGCAGCCGGCCTTCGAGCAGCAGCTCGCGCAGGGCCTGGCGGACGGTCTCGCGGGACACCTCGTAGCGCTCGGCGAGATCGCGCTCGGTGGGGAGCGTGCCGCCCTCGCCGAGCTCGTCGAGGAGATCGGCGATGCGGGCCTTGACGGCGTAGTACTTGGGGATGCGGCCGTGCTCGGGGATGCCGGAGCGGACGGGCGAGCCCGGGCGGTGGTGCTGGGTCTGTTCTTCCACGGGGGGACTCTATGCGGGCCGCGTGTACGGGCGGCCGCGCGCGGGCCGTACGTCCGTAGGCGAATCAAGGGGCGGGACGGCGCAGCCGCCGGGCCCCCAGCAGCAGTCCGCCGCCGGCGGCGAGGGCGGCCACGGCCCCGGCACCGTACGCCCATTCGCGGGGGCCGGTGTGCGCGAGGGAGCCGGCCTCGACGGGGTCCTCGGGGCCCTCGACGGAGAAGTGGTAGCCGCCGGCCTCGCCGATCCAGTCGCCGTCGTCGCCCTTGCGCTGCACGAGGGCGGCGTCGGCGACGACCTCACCGGTGGGGGCGTCGGGCGCGAAGGCGAGGCCGACCTTGACGGTCCGCGATCCGCCGGGGGCGACGGTGAACCCGGGGAAGGCGTCGCCGCCGTCGAAGACGGCGATGATCTCGTCGCGGTCGGTCCGCTCCAGACTGACGGGGAGGGTGCCGCTCGGGGCGTCGAACTCCATCCGCAGGTGGGCGGGGCGCAGGGCGCGGGCCTTGTCGGTGAGGACGACGACGGGGTGGATGGCGGTGCAGGTGGAGTCCGTGGTGTTGGTCAGGTCCAGGTACCAGGTCTGCGGGCCGCCGCCGGTGCGGTACACGGCCGGGCCGCCGCGGATGCGGGCCCCGATGGGGAAGGCGGTGCTCTTCCCGTCTCCGCAGGTGGCCTGCGCGCGGGACGGCAGCGCGGGCGCGGGGCGGGCTCCGCCACCGGTGCCGATGTCCGCTGCCGCGGTGGGGGCGGTGACGGTGGTGGCGGCGGCCAGGAGTACGGCGGTGAGGGCAAGGGCTTTGCGCAGTCGCATGGAAGACCTTCGCTGCTCGCCGGACGGGACGATGGTCGGACCAGGTGACAATCACCCCGGCCCTGCCCGCACCCTGCCACGCACGCGCGACCTCCTCCCGCGTGCCGCGCCCGAGTTGCTCCGGTTTACGCCCAAACAGAGCAAGCGGTCAAGCCCCTTGCCGCCAGGCCGGGGGGCACGGACCACCGACCGCGGCGCCACTACGCAAGCGGCCCCGGGCTACGCCTGAGCTTCCGGGGCTCCGCCCCGCACCCCGCGCCTCGAACGCCGGCGGGGCTGGATACGACCCCGGTCGCCGGGTGCGGCGCGATTGCGCAAGCGACCCCGGGCTGCGCCCGGGCTTCCCGGGGCGCCGCCCCGGACCCCGCGCCTCAAACGCCGGCGGGGCTGGATGTGGCTGCTGCCGCCCGCAGGTGCGGGATGTTGCCCGTGCGGGCGTTCAAGCCTGCGCCGCGCTCAATTCCGCTGGGCGAGCCGGGTTGCGCGGAGCGCAAATCCAGCCCCCGCCGGGCACGATCCAGCCTCGCCGGCGTTTGAGGCGCGGGGTCTGGGGCGGAGCCCCAGGGCTTTGCGGGCCACGCCCGACGCCTTCACGGTTCAGCCCCGCCGGCGATTGAGGCGCGGGGGCCGGGGACGGCGCCCGGTGGCGAAGGGTCAGCCTGCCCGCCCGAAGAACGGCGCGAGCGCCAGCTCCGCCGCCCCCTCCGCCACCCCCCGAACGGCCAGCCCCACCACCGCCGGCTCTGCGGCCAGCGCCCGCGCCGCCAGTACCTCCCGCACGCCCTCCACGAAGACCTCCGGGGCCGCGCCCACCACGCGCCCGCCCAGCAGGACCTGGTCCACGTCCAGCAGCGCGACCAGGTTCGCCGCCCCCTCCCCCAGGATCCGCGCCGCCTCCGCCAGATCCCCCCTGGCCACCGCCTCCAGGCACAGCACCTCCGCACACCCCCGCCCCCCACACCGGCACGGCGGCCCGTCCAGCCGGAGCACCTGGTGGCCGAACTCCCCCGCCCCCGACCGCACCCCCCGGTAGACCTCGCCGCCGAGCCGCAATCCGGCCCCGAGCCCGGTCCCGACGTGCAGGTACACCGAGGTGGCGGCAAGGGAGGCCGGGTCCCGCGGCGCCGCCACCCCGGCATTCGTGTCCTTGTCCAGCAGCACCGGCACACCCAGCCGCCCCGCCAGCACCTCCCGCAGCGGAAAGCCCTCCCACCGCGGGAAGCCCGTCACCCGGCCCATCACCCCGGTCCGGTGGTCCAGCGGCCCCGGTGCGGCCACGCCGACGCCCAGGGGCCGCGGCCCGGCCGGATCGGACACCCGCGCGACCTCCCGTACGACCGCCTCCGCCACCGCCTCCGGCCCGGCCCCGAAGTCCAGCGGGCCGCCGCTCTCGGCGACGACCCCGCCCGCGAGGTCCACCCGTACCGCCCGGAGCTCGTCGCGGTCCACGTGCACCCCGACCGCGTACCGCGCCTGCGGCACCAGCCGGAGCAGGGTGCGCGGCTTGCCGCCGGTGGACGGGGCCCGGCCGGCCTCCGCGACCAGCCCCTCCGCGACCAGCCGCGCCGCGATCTTGCTGACGGCCTGCGGGGTGAGCCCCGTACGGGCGGCGAGTTCGCTGCGGCCCAGGCCGGCCGGCCCGGCACAGCGCAGCAGGTCCAGCAGCAGTGCCTCGTTGTGCCCGCGCAGCGCCGGCAGGTTCACGCCGCCGCCACCGCCACCGCCCTGCCAGTCCCCGCTACCCCTGTTCACCAGCCCATTGTCCACCCTCCTTGCACTTTGACAACACTGTTGCCAAAGTGGCCGGTATGAACGCCTCCGCCCCCGCCGCCACCCCCACCCCTCCGCTGCGCGTCGGCCTCGTCGGCTACGGACTCGCCGGTTCCGTCTTCCACGCCCCCCTCGTGGCCGCCACCGACGGACTCGTCCTCGACACCGTCGTCACCTCCGACCCCGGCCGGCAGGCCCAGGCCCTCGCCGAGTTCCCCGACGTCCGCATCGCCGCGTCCGCCGCCGAGCTGTGGGAGCGGAAGGACGGCGACGCCCTCGACCTCATCGTGATCGCCTCCCCCAACAAGACCCACGTCCCGCTGGCCACCGCCGCCCTCACCGCCGGCATCCCTGTGGTCGTGGACAAGCCGCTCGCCGCCACCGCCGCCGAGGCGCGCGAGCTCGCCGCCCTCGCCGAGCGGACCGGAACCTTCCTGTCCGTCTTCCAGAACCGCCGCTGGGACAACGACTTCCTCACCCTGCGCCGCCTCCTCGCCGGCGGCGAACTCGGCGAGATCCAGCGCTTCGAGTCCCGCTTCGAGCGCTGGCGCCCCCAGCTCAAGGGCGGCTGGCGCGAGTCGGGCGCCCCGGAGGAGATCGGCGGGCTGCTCTACGACCTCGGCAGCCACGTCGTCGACCAGGCGCTGGTGCTGTTCGGCCCGGCCGTACGGGTCTACGCGGAGGCCGACCTGCGCCGCCCGGGCGCCGAGGCCGACGACGACACCTTCCTCGCCGTCACCCACGCGAGCGGCGTCCGCTCCCACTTCTACGTCAGCGCCACCACCGCCCAACTGGGTCCGCGCTTCCGCGTCCTGGGCTCGCGGGCCGGCTACGTGAAGTACGGCCTCGACCCGCAGGAGGGCGCCCTGCGCGAGGGGCTGCGGCCGGGGCAGGACGCACCCTGGGGCGAGGAGCCCGAGCACCTCTGGGGGCGGCTGGGCTCCGGCGAGTCCCCGCTGACCGGCGGCGGGACCCCGGTTCCGACCGAGCCGGGCGACTACCCCGCGTACTACGCGGCGGTGGCCGCCGCGCTGCGCACGGGCGGGCCCGCTCCGGTCACCGCGTACGAGGCCGCGCACTGCCTCGACGTACTGGAGGCGGCCCGCGTCTCGTCCCGGGACGGGGTGGTCGTGGAGATCCCGGCCGCACCCGCCGCTCCGTAGGGGCGGGTGCGGCCGGGCGACCCGGCGCGGGACGCACGAAGGGGCGGGGCCGCCTCCAGTGGCAGCCCCGCCCCTTCCCGCATGCTCGCGCCGGTCGCGCCGGGTCGCGCCCCGGCGCGTCGCGTTACGCGCCCTTGAACTCCTGGCGCTGACGGCCCAGGCCCTCGATCTCCAGCTCCACGACGTCACCGGCCCGCAGGTACGGCTTCGGCTCCGGCTGGCCCATGGCCACGCCACCCGGCGTACCGGTGACGATGACGTCGCCCGGGTACAGGGTCATGAACTGGCTCAGGTACCGGACGACCTCGCCGACCGGGAAGATCTGGTCCGCGGTGTTGCCGTCCTGCTTGAGCTCCCCGTTGACCCACAGCTTCACGTCCAGGACCTGCGGGTCCTCGATCTCGTCGGCGGTGACCAGCCAGGGGCCGAGCGGGGTGAAGGTCTCGCAGTTCTTGCCCTTGTCCCAGGTGCCGCCGCGCTCGATCTGGAACTCGCGCTCCGAGACGTCGTTGACCAGCAGGTACCCGCCGACGTGCGCGAGGCCCTCCTCGGCGGAGCCCAGGTAGCGGGCGGTGCTGCCGATGACGACGCCGAGCTCGGCCTCCCAGTCGGTCTTCACGCTGCCGCGCGGGATCAGCACGGTGTCGTCCGGGCCGACCACGGTGTCCGCGGCCTTCAGGAAGAGGATCGGCTCGGCCGGCGGCTCGGCGCCGATCTCGGCGGCGTGCCCGAAGTAGTTCAGCCCGATGCCCACGATCTTGCCGATGCGGCCGACCGGCGCACCGATGCGCAGCCCCTCGGCGTCGAGAGCCGGGAGCTCGCCCGCTTCGGCCGCTTCCCGTACCCGGGACAGCACGGAGTCGTCGGCGAGCAGAGCGCCGTCCACATCCGTGATCAGGCCGGACAGGTCACGCAGGGTCCCGTCCTGGTCGAGCAGCGCGGGGCGCTCCGACCCGACCGGTCCGACACGCAGCAGCTTCATGGGCATTCTCCCGTGGTCGAGGGTGGTCGGCCCATGGGCATGCCCCGGGCCGGACGATGGGTTGCGGCCATCGGAGGATTGGTGAATCCTCCAAGAAGTCCGAACAATCCGCAAGACCCTGTTCACAGACTGGAACGCTCAGCTCCGGCAGCCCGGTGCTGAAGCCACGCCCGCTCCGCCACCGACCACGCGGTGGTGGTCAGCAGGTACAGCCCGGCGGCGAGCGGCACCACAGCAGCCGTGATCAGCGTCCCGAACGACAGCAGGGGCAGTACGCCGCCCAGCTTGCGCATGACCTCCTGCTGCTCGGCAGTCACCCCGGCCGGGACCGCACGGGCACCCGCCCGGCCCACGCCACCGCCACCGCCACCGCCCGCGGCACCCCTGCCCCCGGCACGCCCGGCACCCTTGGCACCCGCGGCAGCCGCGCCGCCCGGAACCAAGGCCCCGGCCGCGGCCGCCCGGCGCCCCCGCACCGCGCTCCAGGCCGCCACCACCGCGATGGCCGCGAACAGCCCGAGGAACACCAGCCCCTGCGCCCCGACCAGGCCGCCCTCCCCCAGCGCCTCGGTCCACCGGGCCCCGAGCGGCGCCGCGAACAGCCGGTGCGCGAGCAGCTCGTCCGACGACGAGAACGCCTGGTACATCAGGAAGAACACCGGCAGCTGCAACAGCACGGGCAGGCAGCCGGCCACCGGGGTCGCACCGCGGAAGGCCGCGCGGCTCAGGGGGTGCAGGGCGAGCCGTACGAGCACGGTGAACAGCACGATCGCGGCAGCGGTCGCGGACTCGGCCAGTACCGGTTCGAGAAGCTGGCCCAGCTCTACAACAAGGCGGGTGAAAACGGACACGCGGGCCCTCCGAAGGGTCTCGTCGAACGTCGAAAGAGATGCATTTCGGCGTGACGACCCGCGAGGGGCGTGGCAAGTGAGGAGCAGGGAGGTGCAGAAGTGGTGCGAGCTTGCGCGCCCCTACGCGGCCGTCGGGACCAGACGGCCGGGCGCCCTGGGCCGCGACCGGCCCGAGGCGTCGGGATCGCGCTGCGGCAGGAAGGCCGTGCGCTGCTCGCGATCACGGATCGCGGTGCGTATTCGGTGCGGCGGCACGGGCCGGACGAGGCGTGCGGCCGCGGCCAGGGCCGCGGAGCCCACGGCGACGGTGGCCGCGAGCGCGATCACCACGGCGCCCAGCCCGCTCTCCCCGGCGAACAGCCCGAGGACCACTCCCCCGAGCAGCACCAGCGGCAGCAGCAGGGCCACCGCCCGCGAGATCCGGGAGATCCGCGCGAACAAGAGGAAGGACAGCGGACGGTCCGCGCCGTGCCGGCGTTGCCCAGCCATGGAGACCTCCCCCTTCCCTCCCGCGTCGCACGAACTCCCGTACGAGATCCGGTACTCGCGATCGATACTAACCGGGCCCACTGACAACCGGCACCGGACCCGCCCCCGCCCCCGCCCCCGGCAGCGGATCGCGGGCAAGCACCGCGTCGTCCGGCCGCCCGTCACCCGCCCCCCGCGGCCCCAGCCAGGTCACCGCCAGCGCGACCGCCAGGTTCACGACGAGGGCGACCATCCCGGCGTTCAGCCCCCACACCGGGTCGTTGCCGGTGAAGACCAGCCCGCAGACGAGCCCGACCCCCGCGATCAGCCCGCTGACCGCGCCCGCCGCCGTCAACCTGCGCCACACCAGCCCCAGCAGCAGCATCGGTACCAGCTGCGCCATCCCCTCGTACGAGACGAGCGACAGCCGCACCAGCGTGTTCGGAGCGACGTACGTCATCACCAGCGCCACCGACCCGGCCGCCACCACGACCGCCTGCGAGGCGCCCTTCTGCCGCTCCCCCGACCGCCACCGCGGCAGCAGCGACAGCACGCTCCGCCCCCACATGGTGCCGATGACCAGCATGAACACCGCCATCGGCACGATCGACGACAGCGCGGCCGCCACCCCGACCACCCCGACCGCCCACGCAGGCAGGGAGTCCACGACCAGCTTGAGGAGCGCGAGGTTGGAGTCGGCGCCGGCCAGCCCCGGCACCACGAAGAGCGCGGCCATCCCCAGCAGCATCGGCACGAACAGCAGCACGTTGTAGGCGGGCAGCAGGATCGAGTTGCGGCGCAGCGCATCGGCGCTGCGCGCGCCCAGGTACCCCGCGACGGTGGTCGGGAAGATGACGACGGTCAGCGCGTTGAGCACGGAGGTGGAGGCGAACCACGCGGTCCCCAGCTCCCCGCGCCCGTCCGCCCCGCTCCCGTGCCCGGGCAGGGTCAGCCACTGCGGCTTCTCTTCCGCCAGCCGGTCGAAAAGCTCCCCGTAGCCCCCGAAGTAGTGCACGGGCACGTACCCGGCGAGGAACCCGAGGGTGCCGATGACCAGCACGTCCTTGAGTACGGACACCCACGCGCTGCCGCGCAGCCCGCTGACCACCACGAAGCCGGTCGTCACGGCGAAGGCCACGAAGTAGGCCCACTCCAGCGACACGGCCCCGTAGGTGACGGTGGAGACCACCACTCCCATCCCGGTGATCTGCAGCTGGATGTAGGGCAGCAGGAAGACGGTCGCGAGCACCGCCACGGCTGCCCCCAGCCAGGGCCGCCGGTAGCGGTGGGCCACCATGTCGGTGATCCCGACGAGCCCGTGGCGGCGCGCGTAGTCCCACAGCATCGGCCCCACCACGTACCCGACCGCGTAGCCGCAGGACATGTACGCGACGACGTACATCACCGGGGCCCCGTAGTTGTAGCCCCAGCCGGCCGCCCCCAGGTAGCTGAAGCTGGTGTAGCCCTCGCCCGCCATCAGCACCCAGATGAACACGGTCCCCAGCGAACGCCCGCCCACCGACCACTCGGCGAGCCCGCCCCCGCCCCCGCCGCGCCCGCGCACCGCGAGCAGCCCGAGCGCGACGGTCGCCACCATGGACACGCCGAAGACGGCGGTCGCGACGGCCGCCGCGCTCACCGGTGGTCACCGCGCCAGGCCAGCCACACGGCGAGCGGCGTCACCAGGGTCACCCCGACGAACCAGACGAGCAGGAAGGGCACTCCGGCGACCCTCGGCTCCACCCGGTTCACGAGCGGCAGCACCCCGAGGAAGGCCACGAACGGCACACCCAACCACAGCAATTGCGGACGCATCGCCCCAGCCTAGGAGGTGAGCGTCCCCCAGACGACGAGACGGTACTTGGAGGTGTACTCGGGCGTGCAGGTGGTGAGCGTGATGTACGCGCCGGGGTCGCTGTAGCCGTACTCGGGCTTCACGATGCTCCGCGGCACGGGCGCGATCACCCCGGTGTCCCGCTCGGTCGTCTCGCTCAGGACCTTCCCCACCACGTACGTGTACCTGCGCCCCTTCACGTCCACGATCAGCTGGTCGCCCTCCCGCAGCCGGTTGATGAAGCGGAACGGCTCCCCGTGGGTGTTGCGGTGCCCGGCCAGCGCGAAGTTCCCGCGCTCCCCGGGCCGGGCGGTCCCGGGGTACTGGCCGGCGTACCCCTTGTCGAGCACGCTGCGCTTGTCGACCCCCTGCGCGACGGGGACGACGAGGCCGAGCCTCGGGATGCGCAGGACGGCGTACGCCCGGTCCGACGCGGCGGGCGGTGCGTCGGCGGGGGCCGAAGAGGATCTCGAAGGAGACGCCCCGCCCTCCGATCCACCGGACGGAAGGACAGGAGGCGCGCCCGAGGACGGGTCCCCCACAGGACCGGAGGGAGAGGGAGAAGGAGAGGAGGAGGGTGACGAGAGGAAAGGGGACGCCGCCCACTCACTCTCCAAAGCCCGGACCTGCTCCTGGGCAGCCGCCACGGCCTGCCGATTGGTCCACCACACCTGGTGCACCACCAGCAACGCCACCACCACACCCACCGTGGTGATCGCCTCGGCGCACGCCCACAGCACGCCCGCGAGACCGGCCCGGCGCACCCGCCGGCCGCCCCCCTGCACCACCACGGGAATGCGATCTCGCACGGGCCGCACCTTAAGTCCTCCCCCGTCAACTGACCAGCGGCAGTACGGTGTAAACCATGCGCCCCGATACGACGCCTGCCGAGCACATCGCCGAAGCCGAGCGCCTCATCCGCACGGCGACCCGCTATCCCGAGGACCAGGAGCCCTTGCTCCTCCAGGCCGCGGCCCACCTCGAACTGGCCGACGAACGCGATCGGGCGAGCACCCTCTACGACCAACTCCTCTCGGCCTCCCCCGCCAATCCGTACCTGATCAAGGCCCTCCAGGCGGCGAACCTGTGGGAGTACGGCCACGAGCCGGAGGCCCGCGCCCTCATCTCGGGCATCCGCGCCGCCGCCCCCAAGGACCCGGCGCCGTGGGAGGTCATCGCGGAAGCCCTGGAGACCCACGACGAGTTGGAGGCCTCGCACGACTGCTTCACCGAGGCGGCGACCCTCCTCATCACCGACGAAGAGCCCCTCACCACCGCCACCACCGCCCTCCTGACGGGCCGCCACCGGGTGCGCCGCCTCCTCGGACGCCCGCACGACGACTGGGACATGGTCGCGGACACCCGCCACATCGGCCCGATCCCCCTCGACGAACTCCACGACCCGAAGCGCATCTGGGCCCTGGGCTCCGACGACCCGGCCGAACTCCGCGCCGAGATCGCCCGCCTGCGCGCCGAACTGGGCGACCGCCGCGCCGCCCTCTCCCGCCCCTTCCCGGTGGCGATCCTCCACTGGCCCGCGCGCGAGCTGGCGGAACTCCTCACCAGCTACCCGACCCTCGCCGCCGACTACCCCTCGCACGAGGCCCACCTGCTGGCGGTGGAGTCCTCCCTCCGCGCCCTGGCCGCCTCGGGCACGACGAACCTCGGCATCGTCACGGCGAGCGTCCCCTCCTACGAGGCCTTCGCCGCGTCGGAAAAAACCTCCCCGGCCTCCCCGTCCCTCCTGGCCGAATACGCCACCACCCTGGCCGCCCGAGGCAAAGCCACCCCCTGGCCCCCCACCCCCACTTCCCCGTGCTGGTGCACTTCGGGCAAGCCGTACAGCGAGTGCCACGGGGCAAGGTAAGCGGCCCAGGGCGTCAAGGCGTCAGGTGGGCGGACGGGCCGTCCGGGACTGTCATCCGGACGGCTCATCCATATGGCGAATGAGGGCACGGAGGTCCGCGGCGTCCATACCCCAAGGGGTAACGTCCTCCTCCGGGTCCGCCAGCTCCTGCACCAGCGGGTCATCTAGGATCTTGCCCATGAACTCCAGCTTGTGACCAAGCCGGTCGTGGACGATGCCGTCGATGGTGCCGCGCGCGAGGAGCACCGTGACACGCGTGCGCGTATCCGCAGCCAGCCCCAGCCTGTGGATCCGGTCCAGGCTCTGCAAGAACCGGCCCGCGGCGAAGTCCCTGTCCACGTAGATCGCATCGTGGCACACGTGGTGCAGGCTGATGCCTTCGCCCAGGGTCGCGGGATTGGACAGCAGGACCATGCAGTCGGGGTCTTCGCGGAACCTTCGGATCTCCTCGTCCCGGTCCGGTGTTCCGCCGTGCACCACGGCCGGCCTGTACCTGCCCAGCACCCCTGCGAGCGTGGTCAGGTTCCTGACGAACGTGGACCATACGAGGGTCTTCCGTCCGGCTCGGGCGTTCTCGGAGACCGTCTGCAGAACCGCCTCGTACTTAGGCGAGCTCTCATACCTGGGCAAGTCCCTCATGAGCTCTCTCAGGGGCATACCGTCCGAGGGACGCAAGGGGGGCACGTAGAACGGCAGCGGTTCGTAGCGATCGGACCCTGTATCGAGCAGCGCCGGGTTGGTGCTGGCCATCATGAGGTACACGAGGACCTTGCCGAGTCTGGTGAACTCCTCCTGCTCCCTGGAAGCCAGCCCGGTGAGCTGGTTGCGCAGCGCCGAGTACAGCTTGCGGTGCGCTGCTGGAAGGTCTACGTACTTGACCCGAACGTCAACGGGCGGCAGACCCAGCTCATTCTTCGTCGTGCGTGTGAACAGCGGCCGCAGGACCCTGCTTGCGTGCGCGAGGTCTCCGCCGGCCACAGCCCTGTCCACTGCCCTCCGGCCGTGCCCCGGCCACACGAAGGACAGCAAGCTCTCCAGGTCTCTGGCGCCGTTCGGCGCTGGCGTACCCGTCAGGATCAGCCGGTGGCTGGCCAGCGGACCGAGTGCCATGCAGGTGGCTCCGTACGTTCCCCTGACGCCCAGCTTCATCCGGTGGGCTTCATCCAGCACCATCATGGTGCGTCCCGTGCTGAGCCAGTCGGCGAGCTCCGTCTGGTAGCGGCTCAGCCTCTCGTAGTTGACAAGCAGTATCTCCGCATCGTTGTCGGGCGAGCGTTTGAAGACACGCACGGCCGGAGGTTCGGAGAAGCACAGGACCGCCTCGTCGCTCCACGCCTCGTATGCCGACTTGGGGCTGACAACGAGCATGCGACGTACCGAACCGGACCCCCTCAAGGCTGCGTACACGGCCAGGGCCGTGCGTGTCTTGCCTGCGCCGGGCACGCTGAAGTTTGCTCCGTGCGTGAGCGACAGCAGTTTGGCGATGTCCCGCGTCTGGAAGTCCGTGAGGGGCCCTATCCAGGCCGTTCCCAGCAGCCCGGGAACGGCCGAGACGGCAACCGGTGCCGTGACGTCCTGGCCCCGGCTGCCGGCCGTGAGGCGCGCCTCGACCGCCTGGGCATCCCGGACCGATGCCTCGGCGAGCTCCTTGAGGTCCGGCGCGAAGGACACACCAGCCGGATCGTGCCAGTGCCCCAGCAGGGGAAGGCGAGACAGGAAGTCCTCGAGGTCTACCTCCGCCGCGAGGTTTCCCCGCTGACTGCCGCTACCGAACCGGGCGATCAGCCTGACCAGATGCCCCTGGTCTCCGGGGAGGGCCCGGAAGACAACCTTCGTTCTGGTCTCGTCGAACCCCAGCCGGAGCGACGGCTCCTCCGTGTCGAGCACCCTCAGCCCTCGCTCGCCTTGATCAGCCAGTTAACGCCACTGCCCGGCTTGGCAACGCCGCGGCTGGCCTGGCGCGCCAGCTTCGCCATGCTCCCCTTCAAGCGCAGCAGTGCGCTGTCGAAGCTCTCCTCGTCCAGGCTGCCCTTCCCCAGGGCCTGCACGAGGTCGGCGACGCTCTGGTCGATCGCCGCCCGCGCATCGTCCAGCCGCTCTGCGGTGGTCTGCCGTACCCGCTTGAGCCGGTCATCGCGCTCCGCCTCGTCGAGCGCACGCCGCATTCCCCGGCGGGCCTCCGTCACTTCCCGCTGGGCGGCTTCCCGGCTCTCGGAGGAAAGGTGGCGAGCCGATTCCGAGGCCTTGGCCTTCAGCACCCGGTCCGTCGCCGCACGGGCCTGACGGACGGGGTCCGAATCAGCCGGGACCGAGACGCCGAGTCCTGGAATCGCTACTGGTGAGGCCGCCTCGCCGGCATCAGCCCTCAGCAGGTCCGGCAGGTTGGCTTCCAGGTATTCCGCCTGGAATCCCTCACCGATGAGACGCGTCTTCGTCTTCGCGAAGTCGAGGAGGATGGCGACGATCCTGTTCTCCTTGACCAGCTCGGCTCGCTCCTGGCTAGCAGCCGACGCCTTCATGTAGGTGCGGTGCAGCTCCTTGAGGTTCTCCTGGTGCCCCTCGAAGTCAGACAGCGCGAGCCGGGCCCCCTCCAGAGTCCCGCTCCGGTCGATCATGTCCCTGATGACACTCAGGATCCAGCGTTCCTGCTGGAACGTCTTGAGCTGCACATGGAAGGCACGGGCGATGTCAGCCGCTTTGCGGCCCATCAGCTCCTGCTCTTCCATGGCGATCAGCCGGTTGATGTAGGAGTAGTCCCGGCGCTCGTCGGGCCGGAGCTGCAGGGCCAGCTCGACCGCGTTGATGTCTTCCCAAGTGAAGGACGGAGGCAGCACGCCGACCCGGATCGACGGGCGCCCCAGCTTCCGGAGTGCGGCCGCGCGCGTGTTGCCGTTGACCAGGATGCCTTCGTGCGTGATGAGCCCCGGCTCCTGCTGGTCGATGGATTTGAGGCTGTCCATCAGGGCTTCGAAGTCTGGGTCGTTCTCGTCCGGGTTCGCCGGCTTCCCGACGAGGAGGCGGTTGAGGTATTCCTGACTCTCCGGACTCCACGGATTCGCATCCAGGCCGCGCGCGAGCTCCGGATCATGTCCCCGCTGCGCCCGGATCCGGTGCGTCGCCGGGTTGTAGTAGAGACGGTGGAGCGGCACGTCGATCACGCCCACGTGGAGCGGTCGTCCGTTCCAGTCGACGGTGACGGTCTCCCGGACACCCTCAGCCTCTACAGGCTCCTTGAGCCGGCGTGCGACGAACTCCACGTTCGCCTCGGCGTCCGGAGGAAGATCGAAGTTCAGCATCCCCACATGTCTCCTTGACTCGGGCGTCCGCCCGTCCTGCTGCCGGCCATCTCGCCCACGCTCGCTACGACTGCCCAAGCGCCTGGCGGACCGTCCCGCGCGACTCCGCCGGCAGGCTCCGGTACTCCCCCCACAGCCGATCCAGGAGGCTGAAGTCCCTGCGGTCTGCGGCCACCCACTGCGCGAAGTGCTCCCGCTCCACCTGGCTCATCTGCTCCAGACGATCGAGTACACCGCCCAGGTCAGTCTGCTGGCCGCGGCCTCCGATCCGGCAACGGCGGCACTCGGTGACCAGCTCGACGCTCACGCTGCCGGAGTTGGTGACCTCCCGGCGCGCGAGGTCCAGCTGAGCGGTCTCGATCCCGCCGTCGTACGCCTCGCCGGCAGCGATCCCGCACACGCGGCACAGATGATCGTCACGGTCGAGGATCTCACGCCGCTGCGGAGCCGACACCACCGCAGCCGGCTTGACCCTCGACTGGCCGGGCTTCCAGACTTCGGCCCCCATCTCCACGAAACGGTGCTCGTTCGAGCTGAGCGTCACGTCGTCCCGGTTGGTGGCGATGCGCCACCCCCGGTCTCTGAGATCGCGCATGCGGCGGTCAATCTGCGACGTCTCCGGAAACGCTTCCCGCAGCTGGGTCTTCGTGAAGACCTCCCCGACCCCGACCTCCGTAGCCAGCCACAGCGCGCAGCGGGCCATCGTCGAGAGCTCTCCGTTACGCCACGACGGAATGCCTGCGATCGTCACGATAAATCCCCTAAGTAGCGTTCACCAGCCGGCCGTTCCCGGGCCGACACTCATCGACAGAAGCCATTCTCTGGGGCAGCACGCCATGCAAATCAAGCCCGTTTGGATGTTTTCGCCTTAGCGCAAACACCTTTCGCGCCACGCTCCCCGAAGTGCAAACATCGGCCCGCTGCGGATAAGGGGTAGCGCAAACAGCTATCTGCGAATTCAAGGGTTTGCCGCTTGCGCATCCCACCGCTGATCAAAAGACTGATCCTCCGTCAATCTCGTTACTCAGGAGGATCCATGGCCGCCAGAGGTCAGGTCGGCAGCGCCTACTGGAGTGAGTGCAGCCCGGCACGGCTGAAGTACGCGGCGCGTTTCCGCGACCTCATATCCGCCATGCCGATGGAGAAGCAGGGGACTCGCGCCCACTACCTCGGCATCGCGTCGAGCACGTTGTCCAACTACTGGATTGGCCGCCGGGTGCCCTCCGCCGCCGTACTCGGAGCCATCCACGACGCGGTGCGCCGATGCGCCCCCGCCGTCCCGGACCAGCTCGAGCACCTCGAACGACTGCGGAAGCATGCGCGGCGGAACACCCCCGCCGTTCCGCCGCAGGAGCGCAGCGACATCCGCGCGGCAGAGCAGATTGCTACCACCTCGTCCGCGCCGTCCCCCCAGTCCGGCACGGGACCGGCAGAGGGACCGGCACACGACCGGCACAGCAGCGACGAAGGAAAGATCGGCGAAACCGTCCGTTCCTTGATCACGGCCCAGTCCGCTGGTGACCGCCGCGGGGTCATCGACATCGCCTGGTCCGCGAGCAAGGCGCTCACCCATGAGGAGCTCTGCGCCGCTGCCGCCGACCTGTACGCCAGCGGGCACCCCGGGCTCGGGGAAGCGCTCCTGCTCAGCGGACGCGAGCGCGGACACGAGGACACCATGCGGCTGGCGATCACGCTGATCTGTGCTGGCCTCACCGATCAGGCCGAACTCGTCCTGCGTGCCGCCCTGCCCCGAGGGGGAAGCCGACGGCCGTAGCCGACAGGAACATCCCGCACGTCACCGCATCTGCCGGGATCCGGCATCGCGGAGCAAGAACAGCACACCGCTCCACCTCCTCCCCCTGCCCGAAACCGTCCAGGGACACCGCACCCATGCCCGCTCTTTCAATGGAGTTGACCGTTACATGCTGAGCATCTCACTGTCCGCACTGGTCCTCATGATCGCCATCGCCGTGGTGTTCGCCCTGTTCATGGCCGGAGCTGCGGTCGCGGTGGCGCGGTGGGACCACCGTTCGGTGGCGGCGTCGATCATCACGGGGGCCGTTGCGTTCGCCGGAACTCTGACCCTGGCGTTCCTGCTGTTCGGGCTGGTACTCGGAGCGGGCACCTGACAGCCGCCGGCGGACAGGACCGCCCGGACTGACCGCGCCGGTAGGCTCATTGCCATCCCGCGGTCGGCTCCTCTGAGGCCGCCACCCCTTACCAGACAGGTGGTCCGCTTGCTGTCTCCGGACATTTCCGCTGCCCTGATCATCCAGGACCAGGCATTGCCCCAGGACGACCCCGAACTGGCCCTGGTCTACACACAGCTGCGCCGGCTCGACCCTGTGGGCCAGCGGTTCGCCACGGTACTGAGAGACACAATCGATCAGCTGCTGAACGGCGAAGTGACGGGCCGGTACGACTGGAAGTCTTTGTTCAAGACGGAGAAGACCCACGCCGGAACAGTCGTCGAGATCAACCTCCAGCGCGAGTTCGCGTTCGAGGACGGCATCGACATGGACTACCGGATCGGAGGCGTGGACGTCGACTGCAAGTATTCGCAGAAGTTCGGCGGCTGGATGATCCCGCCGGAGGCAATGGGGCACCTGTGCCTACTCGTCTGGGCGGACGACTACAACAGTGTCTGGAGCGCCGGCCTGCTCCGGATCGTCCCCGAGTTGCTGAACGGGGGAAGCAACCGGGACATGAAACTGCAGGTCAAGGCGGAGCACCGCACAAAAATCCGCTGGCTCTGGCGGGATGTCGAGCTGCCCGAGAACACCCTGCTCCACATGGATCCCGCAGACCGCGAGGCCGTGTTCGCCAAGAAGTCTGGCCAGGCCAGGCTCAACGAGCTGTTCTTGCGTGCTCAGCGCCGCCGGATCGGACGGAACGTCGTACGGACCGTTGCCCAGCAGAAGGACTACATGAAACGAGTCCGGGGAAACGGCGGTGCCAGGTCCTCGCTCCGCCGTGAGGGAGTCATCATCATGGGCGACTACAGCGCACACCAGGAGATCGCCCGGCAGCTCTCCCTCCCTGTGCCGCAGGAGGGCGATTTCGTCAGTGCCCGTGTCGTCCGGAGCATCCCGGGAGACAGCAGGCCCTCTGCCGTCATCAACGGGGAGTCCTGGGTCCTGGCCGAGAGCGGGGACCCGGTGATCCCGGCACCGCTCCTCCCCGCGCACACATCATCTAGCAGCGACTGAGGTCTGAAGCAATGAGCGACCCGTGGACGCCTCCGGAAGGGTCATGGGCTTCGTCGGCGGCGCGGCGCAGGAACATGCAGGCGATCCGGAGCCGTGACACCAAACCGGAACGGCTGATCCGCAGCATGCTGCACGCTCGGGGGCTGCGCTACCGAGTGGCGGCGCGGCCCGTCAAGGACCTTCGCCGGACCGCCGACATCGTCTTCGGGCCGGCGAAGGTGGCCGTGTTCATCGACGGCTGCTACTGGCACGGTTGCCCCGAGCACTATGTGCCTCCCAAGACGAACCCCGGCTACTGGTCCGGGAAGGTCGCTGGGAACATGGCACGCGACCGGGACACCAACCAGCGCCTGCGGGAAGCCGGCTGGACGGTGCTCAGGTTCTGGGAGCACGAAGCCGCTGCCGACTGTGCGGTCCGGATCGCGGCCGAGGTGGAAAAGCGCCGCGCCCGCGGAACCGGTGCGGGCACGGCCTGATTAGGACTGCCCCTGGCCCCGCTCGCGGGCCGCCATGAGGACCTCGATGATCGACTTGCCGACTGCCGCCGCGACGGGCGGCGGGAAGGCATTGCCGACCTGCCGGTACTGCGCGGTCTTGCCGCCGGTGAACTGCCAGTCCCGGGGAAAGCCCTGAATGATCGCCGCTTGCTCGACCGTGAGCATCGGCCCGTCGGGCCCGAAGAGATCCCTGCCCTCGGATCCCTTCTTCTCGCAGGTGACGATGTCATTGGCAACACCGAGTCCGGAGACACCAAGCAGCTTCCAGGACGCCTTGGCCCGGCTCGGGCCGAGGTCCGCCCCTCCGTGCTTCTTGGAACCACCGACGAGTGTGGGCGCGATGCCGCCGGCCTTGCTCCTCGGCTCAGCACCCTTGCCCTTCAGCTCGGCGTCACGGCGCGTGGCCTTGTCAAGCCACTCGTCGTACTTCTTGCGAGCGAGCTGCCCGTGGGCGCCGTCGTAGTAGCGCTCGTACCGCTCACGCATCGTCTCGTCGAGCGCTACCGCGACGCTGACCGGGTCCTCGTGAGTGGGGGTCGGCCACTCGTACTTCAGATCCTTGAGTACGTCGTCGCGGATGGCGACCAGAATGGCGCGCGGACGGAGCTGCGGCACGCCGAAGTCACTGGCCTCCAGGACGTCCCACTTGCAGACC
Source organism: Streptomyces sp. NPDC059989 (assembly GCF_042736975.1). Lineage (NCBI taxonomy): Bacteria > Bacillati > Actinomycetota > Actinomycetes > Kitasatosporales > Streptomycetaceae > Streptomyces > Streptomyces sp. NPDC059989. The sequence continues at coordinate 20,367 of NZ_JBHWUO010000011.1, read as the reverse complement.
GTATAGCCGAGGCCCCTGTCATGGGCCGCGCTCCCGTCCTCTTCGCGGTAGTCGCCACCCTGCAGCCTGGCCTGGATCCAGTCTCGGTAGTCGGAGAACTTCGGGTCCATGATTCCGCGCACGTTCTCGATCATCACCGCGCGGGGTTTCAGCTTCTTGACGAGGTCGAGCATCCTCGGGAAGAGATCACGCTCATCGTCCCTGCCCAGCTGCTTGCCCGCGTGCGAGAAGGGGGGGCACGGAACCCCGCCGGCCAGGAGGTCGAGTTCGCGCGGCTCGAGTTGCGAGCCCTGCTTCGTCAGGTGCTTGTCGGGCCGGAAGTCGTTGACGTCCATCTCGAGCACGTCGCAGTGCTGCTGCTCCCACGCCCACGTCGCGCGTGTCTCGATGTTTCTGCGCAGCGTAGCGGCCGCATGCTGGTCGATCTCCACCAGCGCAAGGTGCTTGAAGCCCGCCTCGTGCAGGCCGATGGCCTGTCCTCCGGCTCCAGCACAAATCTCGATCGAGGTGAATACCGCCTCAGTGCTGGTCATGCACCCTCCTTCTATCACGTACAGCGCTGGCGCCCTGTGCCACCAGCCATCACAGAGGGTGACAGACCCCACTGACATCGACCCCGGTTCCCAACAAGTGTGCGGCATCACCGCCCCCACTCCTGCCACTCGGCTGAGGCCCGTCACCGGCCAGCAGGGGCGGTACCGAACAGTTGCAGCTGCTGATGGCCGCGGGCATGGGCTGTGGGTGGGGTTTGGCGGGTGGTGGCCAAAGCGAGGAGGGTGCGGAGGGCCGAGATGACCTCCGTGGGGGTGTCGCGGATCATCGACGGGGTCGCGCTGACCACCAGGATGCCGTGGGATTCCAGGCGGAGGCGGCGGCGGAGGGTGGCGTGCCAGGCGTCGCGCGTGTAGTGGTACTCCGCCGAGTCGATCTCCAGGGCGACGCCCTCGTCGGGCCAGTAGGCGTCCGGGCTGGCCAGGAAGGTGCCGTCCGGGGTGTAGAGGCGGGCGTTCCACAGGGGGGTCGGGAGGTCCGTCGCCGTGAGGGTGTCGCGGGCCCGGGCCTCGGCGATCGAGCGGACTCCGGCGAGCAGTTCCGCCGCGGCGGCGCGGATCGCGGGGCGGGCGAGGAGTCGGGAGGCGCGGAGTTCGGCGTGCAGGTCGTGCGGGTGGCACCAGCCGGCCTGGACGACGTGGGCCAGGGTCGAGCGGATGCGGTCGGGGTCCTCGGCGCGGGCGGCGAAGTCGGCTGCCGCGCGGACCGGGCGGGTGCTGGGGATGCCGGAGACGGTGATGGTGCGCGGCCAGCGGGAGGTCGGGAGCGGCCGGACCTCCGGGGTGCCGGTGAGGCGGCGCGGGGCGCGGATCAGTACGTCGGCCGGGGTGTACGGGGCGTCGCGGATGCCGAGGAGGGCGAGCGCGGCGCCGCCGGTGAGGGCGGCCGTGTCCCCGGAGAGGGGGTCCGCGGCGGGCTCGGCGGCGTACAGGACGGCGGAGAGGGCGCGTTGCCGGTGGTCCGGGGCCCGGTCTGGAGGAGGTAGACGCGGGGCAGCAGGCGCTGCCAGGGGCCGCCGGGGCGGGCCCGGGAGGTGATCGTGCCGTCGGGAATGCCGGCGGCGGTGAGCTGGTGGCGCGTGGCCAGGTTGAGCTGGCGGCGGGGTGCGGTGGGGGACTGCTGCGCGGTGATCATCATGCGGCCGGTATGCCCGGCCCCATCGGGAAGACACCCCCCTGGTGGGTGTCCTTCGCCGCCGGTGGGTGTGTGGGTATGAGGGCGCGCGCGACCCCCGGCGCCACGGGGTCGCGCGCCCTGGATTCCGCAGTGTCGTGGTTGCGGCACCGGGGAGAGTTCGTGCGGAGTGGCGGAGACGAAGGGGCGTGAGGGGTCCCCCAGGGCCCCGCTAGCGGTTCGGGTGGTCCGGGGACAGGAAGACGATGACGCCCGTCTCCGTGCCGGGGCGGGCCGCGACCTCGTGCCAGCCGAGGCGCCGGTAGGTGGCCACGGTGTCGGTGGCGAGGCGGGAGGTCAGCAGCCAGGCGCGCCGGTCCGGGGCGTCGGCGGTGATCTCGGTGAGCAGGGCGCGGCCGGTGCCGCGGCCGCGCGCGTAGGGGCGTACGGCGAGTTCGTCGATCTCCAGCGCGCCGGTCAGGAGCTCCTTCACGCGGTCCGGGCCGAGTTGGGCCGCGACCTGCGCGTACGCCCGGTCCTTGGGGAAGGCGGCCGGCGTGACCCAGCCCGTGGCGAAGCCGTCGATGCCGGTCGCGGACTGGGCCAGGGCCGTACGGAAACCACGGCGCCGGGAGTCGGTCTGGAGGCGGGTGGCGAACTGGCGAATGGTTTCTTCGTCCTCGTTCCACGGCGGGCCGGAGAAGACGTCGGCGTAGGCGTCGACCAGTTCGTCCGCGAGGTCTAGGACGGCCTGTCCGTAGCAGATCACGATGTCCAGGCTCCTGAGGTCGGGTGGAATTTCCTGTTTGGGTGGGGAGATTGAATTTATGCGCTTCGGGTTCCCTGCGCCGCACATCGCACGGATCCGGCGAGTGTGCGACAAATCCCCTCCGCGCCCTCCGTGTCGGGACACCCCGCGGCCGCGTTGAGCAGGCGTGGAGAGACTGCTTAGGGCGGCCGGCCGGTGCGCCCTCGCCTTCGTTCTCGTCCTGGGTCTCGTTGCGCTGCTGCCGCGGGCGGTACGGGACGCGGTGCCGGATGCCGTGATCGGCGGAGCCGTGCTGGTGGTGGTGTGGGTGCTGGGCGCCCGCCGGGTCGCGGGGCGGCCGCGTTAGCCTCGTGGCACCAGAGGAGACAGGGAGTTGGACATGGTGCGGGTACCGAGTTCCGTGGTGGCGGCGGCCGGGCTGGTCGGCGGGTACGCCGTCGCCCGGTGGACGAAGAAGCGGCCCCTGGGTGGGGTCGTCCTCGGCGCCGCCGGGATCGCGGCCGGGCGGGAGTGGCACCGGCAGGGCGGGGCGCCGGCGGCGGCCGGGCTCGGGGCGCTGTACCTCGCCGGCTTCGCGGGCGCGCACCCGCTCGCCAAGAAGGTCGGCGCGTGGCCGGCCGTCTTCGGGGCCGCGGGGGTCGTGGCCGCCGCGGCGTGGGCTGTCGCCGACCGGGGCTGACCGCCGGCCGGGCAGGCGGTTTCGGCGGGGCCGGGTGTGTGGCGGGCGCCCCCGCAGGGCGCCGAACGCAATACGGCTGTCACTCTCCGACCCCTGGTCACGTTCGGCGCCCGAGGAGGTGCCCCGGCGCGCGCCCGGCCCCGCCGGAACCGGGTGCGGCGCCGCGGCGCAAGCGGCCCCGGGCTGCGCCCGGGCTCCTGGGGCTCCGCCCCAGACCCCGCGCCTCAAACGCCGGCGGGGCTGAATTTGACCCCGGCCGACTGCGCCGGTGCGGCTACAAGATCGGGGCTCCGCCCCGGGCCTCGCGGCCCTACGCCCCGAACGCCCGCGACACCGCGTAGATCAGCAGGCCCGCCAGGGCGCCGACCACCGTGCCGTTGATGCGGATGAACTGCAGGTCCCGGCCGATGTGGGCCTCGATCTTGCGGGAGGTGTGCTCGGCGTCCCAGCCCGCCACCGTGTCGGTGATCAGCGAGGTGATCTCGGCCCGGTAGGTGGTGACCACGTACACCACCGCGCCCTCGATCCAGCCCTCCACCTTCCGCTGGAGGCGCCCGTCCGTGGCGAGCCGCGCGCCCAGGGACATCAGCGAGGAGCGCACCCGCAGGCGCAGCTCGCTCTGCTCGTCCTCCGCCGCCGAGATGATCATCGAGCGGACCGCCGACCAGGCGGAGGCGATCACGTCCTGGACCTCGTCGCGCGCGAGGATCTCGGACTTGAGGCGTTCGACGCGGGCGCGGGTCTCCGTATCCGACTGGAGGTCGGCCGCGAAGTCCGTCAGGAAGCGGTCCACCGCGCCGCGCGCCGGGTGCTCCGGCATGTCCCGCATCTCGGTGACGAAGCGCAGCAGCTCCTTGTAGACGCGCTCGCCGACCTTCCGGTCCACGAACCGCGGGGTCCAGCCGGGGGCGCCGCCCTGGACGGCGTCCGAGATCGACTCCCCGTGCGTGATCAGCCAGTCGGCCGCGCGGCCGCACACCAGGTCCACGGCCCGGTGGTGCCCGCCGTCCGCGACGACCCGCTCCAGGGTCTTGCCGAGGCCCGGCGCGATCTCGGCCGTCTCGGCGCGGCGCGTGATCGCCTCGCCGACCACGGCTTGGACGTCGGAGTCGCGCAGTACGGTCAGGGCTCCGCGCAGCGCCGTGGCCAGCTCCGCGGTGACCCGGTCCGCGTGCGCGGGCTCGGCCAGCCAGGCGCCGAGGCGGCCGCCGATGCCGAGCGCGTGCAGGCGGGCCTTGACCACGTCGGCGGAGAGGAAGTTCTCGCCGACGAACTCCCCGAGGGTGACGCCGAGCTGGTCCTTCTTGGTCGGAATGATCGCGGTGTGCGGGATGGGCAGGCCGAGCGGCCGCTTGAAGAGAGCGGTGACGGCGAACCAGTCCGCGAGCGCGCCGACCATGCCGGCCTCGGCGGCGGCCGCGACGTAGGCCGCCCAGCCGCCGGCGCCCCAGGCGTGCTGGGCGTACTTGGCCAGTACGTAGACCAGCGCGACCAGGATCAGGAGGCCGGTCGCGGTGGTCTTCATCCGGCGGACGCCGCGGCGGCGCTCCTCGTCGGCGGCGTTGAACACGAACGCTCCGCGGGTGGGCGCCGGGGTCGGCTCCGCCGGGGGCTCCGCCGGTGGGGCGGCTCCTCTGGTGCTGGTGCGGTCGTTCACGTGGTCCTGCCTTCCCCCGGGGGCGCCGGTTTTGTCTGCATAGCATCCGACTATCGGGAGGCGGGAGGAGTTCCCGGCACGCCGTTTCGCTCCCGCGAGGGGATGCCGTGCCGGGGAGGCCGGATGAGCTCTGCTGACCTCTGCCGACCTCTGCTCCGGCCAGAGCCGCAGAGTGCGGCGCCGTTGCCGGGGCGCTGACCCAGGCCCCGCGCCTCAACCGCAGGCGAGGCTGGATGTGGCGGCCTACAGCTCCTTGCGCGGCGGGGTGCCCGGCGGCAGCTTCGGGGCCTTGACCTTGATCTCCACGCCGCCCCAGAAGGCGAAGCCCGTGACGACCACGCGCGGAGCGCCCGGTTGCGCCGGGCCCGGGCTGTCGCGTTGGTCGAAGGCGCCCATCAGGCCGAAGCCCCGTACGTCGACCTCCACGCCCGGCGGCACCGTGATCTGGATGCCGCCCATGATCGCGACGCAGTTGATCACGACCTCGCGCTGCGCGAAGTCCGCCTCGCGCAGGTCCAGCTCCCCGCCGCCCCAGAACGCCACCGCGTCGAAGCGGGCGGGCACCGTCCAGCGGCCCTTGCGCTGGAACCCCGACATGACCGCCACGGCCGTCGCGGACGTGCCCGTACCGCCGATCCGGGCCGGCCACGCCGAGCCGGATACGAAGGCCGCGGGAACGGGGGACGACGCCGGCATCGGCATCGGTTCCGCCGGCAGGTCCCGCGTCAGCGGTTCCAGTTCCGCGTACGTACGGGACTTGTACGCCGCCTCCAGCCGCTCCTCGAATTCCTCCATGTCGAGCCGGCCCTCGGCGACGGCGTCCCGCAGACGCTCCACCACCCGGTCCCGGTCGGCATCCGACGCCCTCAGCTCCGGCAACGGCTTCTCCGGCCGCTCGTCACTCATGCGCACCAGCCTATGCAGGGTTCCAGGGGAGTTGTATGGCCCGGCCCCCACTCCTACCCCGGCTTCTCCCTGATTTATCCCCCAACCCCGGCTCCGCCCCCTCAGCCCCGCCCCGCGTACATCCGCGCGATCACGTCCTCGATGTCCGGCTCCCGCACCGACAGGTCCACCAGCGGGTACCGCGCCGCCACCTCGGCGACCAGCGGCGCCGCCGAAGCCCCCGCCGGGAACGCCAGCCACTGCCGCGGCCCGTCCACCTTCACCACCCGCGCCCCCGCCACCTCGATCGGCGCCAGCTCCCGCTCCAGGTCCACCACCAGCGTCCGCTCGCCGTTGCCGACCGAGTGCAGCCCGCCCAGCGCCCCGTCGTACACCAGCCGCCCGTGGTCGATCACCATCACCCGCTCGCACAGCTGCTCGATGTCCTGGAGGTCGTGCGTGGTCAGCAGCACCGTCGTCCCGAGCTCCTCGTTCAGCTGCCGCAGGAAGCCCCGTACCTTCGCCTTGCTCACCACGTCCAGCCCGATCGTCGGCTCGTCCAGGTACAGCACGTCCGGATCGTGCAGCAGCGCCGCCGCGATGTCCCCCCGCATCCGCTGCCCCAGCGACAGCTGCCGTACCGGTACGTCGAGCAGCTCGCCCAGGTCGAGGCGGTCCACGCAGCGCTCCAGGTTCTCCCGGTACCGCGCCCCCGGGATCCGGTACATCCGCCGCATCAGCCCGTACGAGTCCTTCAGCGGCAGGTCCCACCACAGCGTCGTGCGCTGCCCGAAGACCACCCCGATCCGGTGCGCGAGCCGCATCCGCTCCCGCGCCGGGTCGATGCCCGCCACCCGCAGCCGGCCGCCGCTCGGCGTCAGGATCCCGGTCAGCATCTTGATCGTGGTCGACTTCCCGGCGCCGTTGGGCCCGATGTAGCCGACCACCTCCCCCCGGGCCACCTCGAAGCTGATCCCGTCCACCGCCCTGACCTGGCGTTTCTCCCGGCGCCACAGCCCCGCCCGGCGCCGTACGTCGAAGACCTTCTCGACCCCGTCCAGCGAGATCAGCGCATCCACCACAGCTCTAGCTCCCCGTACTCCGGTACGAACGGACTCCCGCGCGCCACGCCAGCGACGCGGGCAGGAACACCGCGAAGGCCACCAGCGGGCTCGCGTACGCGACCCACCCCGGCAGCCCCAGCGGATCGGGCCGCCCCAGCACGTGCAGCGCCGGCAGCCAGTTGACGAAGGCCAGCGGAACCACGAAGGTCACCCCGCGCAGCAGGTCCTTGGCGAACACCGTCGGCGGGTACTGGAGCATCGTGCAGCCGCCGTACGTGAAGGAGTTCTGCACCTCCGCCGCGTCCCCGGCCAGGAACTGGAACGCCGCCCCCGCCACCATCACCGCACCGAAGATCCCCGCCCCGGCCGTGATCATCACGGGCACCAGCAGCACCTTGCCGACGGTCCATTCCACGTCCAGCACCGACACCGCCCAGGCCAGCACCCCCAGCCCCTGCGCGCACCGCCCCAGCCGGCGCAGCGCGAACCGGTCCGCCGCCACCTGCGCGAGCACCGGGACCGGGCGCACCAGCATCGTGTCGAGCGAGCCGTCCCGGATCCGGACGCCGATCCGGTCGGTGTTGCCGAGCAGCAGGTCCGCCAGGCCCAGGGAGGTCGTGCAGGTCCCGTACAGCAGGGCGATCTCGGGCAGCGTGAACCCTCCCAGGACGTCCACGTGCGAGAACATGATGACGATCGCGACGAAGTCGAGGAGGGTGATCGCCGCGTTCCCGAAGGTCGACAGGAAGAATGACGTCCGGTACGTCATCGTCGAGCGGATCCACATCCCCACCACCAACCGGTAGCCGCGCAGCCCCTCCAGCGCGCGGTTGCGCCGGGGCAGTTCCGGGAACGCGGAAGCGGACGGCTCCCGCTCCAGCACCGCCTCCACCGCCTCCACCGCCTCAGCCACCCTGGACCACCACCTTCCGCGTCGCGGCCGACTGCAACAGCCGCCCCGCACCCAGCAGTACGAGCACCCACCCGGCCTGGAACACCAGCGCCTCCACCGCGCCCCCGGCCCCCGCGTGCTCGCCCAACAGCACGTCCATCGGCACCTGTAGCATCGCCGCCCACGGCAGGGACCGTACGAACTCCCCGAAGCCGCCCGGGAACGCGGTCAGCGGCAGCAGCATCCCCGAGAAGAAGATGGACACGACCGTGGCGATCATGTTGATCCCGGCCCCGTCCATCAGCCAGAAGGCCAGCAGCCCCAGCAGGTAGCGCACGGCGAAGCTCACCACCAGCCCGAGCACCACCGAGACCAGGAACAGCAGCCAGCGCACCGGATCGGCGGGCAGCGCCAGCTCGAAGAACAGCGCCCCCGCCACCAGCGGCACCACCCCGCGCCCCAGCAGCTGGAAGGCGGCCCGCCCCATGTCGGCCGCGAGCCACCACAACTGGAGGTCCGCCGGCCGGTACAGGTCGACGGCGATGTCACCCGTACGGACGCGCTCCTGGATCTCCTCCTGGAAACCGCCCCCGATCAGCGCCCCGGCGGCGAGCAGCGACTGGCTCACCCATACGAAGGTCAGCGCCTGCGCCTGGTCGTAGCCGCCGAGCCCGGGCCGCTCGTCCCACAACGCGATGTAGGTGTACGCGACGATGAAGCCGAACACGGTGTTGGTGAACACCCCGGCCGCCGTGGCGATCCCGTAGGTGGCGTAGCGCCGGAATCCGCCCACGGCGACCGCCAGGTAGAGACGTGCTCTCCCACGCGTCCTCTGACGCACCGTATCCCTCCGTTTTGCCCCGTCGTTCCTACGTCGGTCCCACGTCGGTCCTACGTCGGCCAAAGCGCGCGAGCTTAGTGCGGAGGGGCGATCCACGCGAACGAATTACGCCCGTCCGGAGCGGAATCACCGGCCATCGGGTAGACACCAGGGGTACAGAAGTGGATATTTCGCACGGCGCCGAGGAGTCCTGGAGATGAGCGACCAGTCACCACCACCGGGCTGGACCCCTCGCGATCCGGACACCCCGCCCGATGCGGCGCAGCCGCGCACGCAGCCAACGGGCAAGCAGCGCAAGCCGGGAAGGCCCGGGAAGCAGCAACAGCCGGGCCATCCGGGACAGCCGGAACGGGCGGGCCATCCGGGACAGCCGGGCGGGCCCGGCAAGAAGGCCAAGCGGAAGCGGACCGGCTGGCGGCGCGTCGTCCCCACCTGGCGCATGGTCCTGGGCGGCGTCCTGCTCCTCGCCCTGCTGCTCGGCGGCGCCCTCGTCGCCGGCTACCTGCTGGTGGACATCCCGCCGGCCAACGCCGCCGCCACCGCCCAGTCCAACGTCTACCTCTACTCCGACGGCTCCCAGATCGCCCGCGACGGCGAGGTCAACCGCGTCAACGTCCCGCTCTCGCAGATCCCCCGGACCGTCCAGGAAGCCGTACTGGCCGCGGAAGACCGGGACTTCTACTCCGAACGGGCCGTCGACCCCAAGGCGATGCTCCGCGCCGCCTGGAACACCGCGACCGGCAAGGGCACCCAGTCCGGCTCCACCATCACCCAGCAGTACGTCAAGAACTACTACCTGGGCCAGGAACAGACCATCAAACGCAAGGTCAAGGAGTTCTTCATCGCGATCAAACTCGGTCGCGAGAAGTCGAAGAACTACATCCTCGAGGGCTACCTGAACACCAGCTACTTCGGCCGCAACGCCTACGGCATCCAGGCCGCCGCCCAGGCCTACTACGGCAAGGACGTCGGCAAACTCACCACCGCCGAGGGCGCCTACCTCGCCACCCTCCTCAACTCCCCCAGCGCCTTCGACGTCGTCTCCCACCCCCAGAGCCGCCCGCGCGCCCTCGCCCGCTGGAACTACGTGCTCGACGGCATGGTCAAGAAGGGCTGGCTGCCCGCCGCCGAGCGCGCGACGACCCAGTTCCCCGAACCGGGCAAGGTCCGCGCCGCCGCCGGACTGTCCGGGCAGCGCGGATACCTCGTCGAGGCCATCAAGGACTACATCGTCGAAGGGAAGATCCTCGACGACAAAACCCTCGCCGAAGGCGGCTACCGCATCACCACCACCATCGACAAACGCCGCCAGAACGCCTTCGTCGAAGCCGTCGACGACCAAATGGTGAGCAAACTCGACCCGGAAACGCGCAAGGCGGACCGGGTCGTGCGCGCCGGCGGGGTCTCCATCGACCCGGCCACCGGCAAGGTCGTCGCCATGTACGGCGGCATCGACTACACCAAGCAGTACGTCAACAACGCGACCCGGCACGACTACCAGGTCGCCTCCACCTTCAAGCCGTTCGTCTTCGCGGCCGCCGTCGAGAACGACTCCCGCACCCAGGACGGCCGCCGGATCACCCCGAACACAATCTACAACGGCGACAACAAGCGCCGCGTCGTCGGCACCCGGATCCCCTACGCCCCCGAGAACGAGGGGCAGGTCTCGTACGGGAACATCAGCGTCAACACCGCCACCGACCTCTCCGTGAACACCGTCTTCGCCCAGATGGTCGTCGACGTCGGCACCGCGAAGGTCAAGCAGACCGCCGTCGACCTCGGCATCCCCGAGAACACCCCGAACTTCGACCCCGGCCCGGCCATGGCCCTCGGCACCCTCCAGGCCAGCGTCCTGGACATGACCCAGGCCTACGCGACCCTCGCCGACCACGGCCGCCGCACCCCCTACACCTTCGTGGAGAAGATCACCAAGGGCGACGACACGATCGGCCTGCCCGCCCGCACCCCCACCCAGGCCGTCACCCGCGAGGCCGCCGACACCACCACGTCCATGCTGGTCAGCGTCGTCGACAACGGCACCGGTACGGCCGCCCTCGCCGCCGGGCACCCGGCCGCCGGCAAGACCGGCACCGGCGAGCTGGACCGCTCGGCCTGGTTCGCGGCGTACACCCCGAACCTGGTCACGGTGGTCGCGATGATGGGCCAGGACCCGGACACCGGAAGCCTCCAGTCGCTGTACGACGCCCTCGGAGAGCCCCGTATCGGCGGTGGCGGCTACCCGGCCCGGATCTGGGCCCAGTACACGAAGACGGCCCTGGAGGGCACCGACCCCGTCGACTTCGACCTGGAGCTCCAGCCGGGCGGGGCACTGCTGCCGACCACCCCGCCGACGCAGTCGGACCAGCCGACGGAGACCCCGTCGGACGAGGACACGGAGACGCCCCCGGGACGGCCGACCAGGCCGGGACGCCCGACGCCCCCGACGGGCGGCCAGGACAACGGAGGACAGAACCAGGGAGGCCAGACGCAGGGGGGCCAGACGCAAGGCGGCCAGGACAACGGCGGACAGACGCAGGGCGGCCAGACCCAAGGGGGTCAGAACAACGGCGGCCAGACCCAGGGCGGCCAGGACAACGGCGGAACCACCACCGGAAACCAGGGCGGCACCACGACGGGCGCGGACGGCGGCGGAGTCACGGAGGGCCTGCGCCCGCCACCGTCGGCGTTCCTCGAATAGCCGGGATCCCGGGATCAGTGACCGGAGGTCGCCTTCAGCCCCACCACGGCGACCAGCAGCAGACAGATGAAGAAGATCCGGGCGGCGGTGACGGGCTCACCCAGCACCGCCATACCGAGCACGGCCGCTCCGGCGGCACCGATGCCCACCCACACCCCGTACGCCGTACCGATGGGCAGCGTCTTGGCGGCGTACGAGAGCAGCACCATGCTGGCGACGATCCCGGCGCCCGTGAACACGCTGGGCCACAGCCGGGTAAATCCTTCGGTGAACTTCATGCCGATCGACCAGCCGACCTCAAGCAGACCGGCGGCGAGAAGAAGAACCCATGCCATGACGGCACCTCCGAGACATCGAGCGATACGGGGTGCGTCGTCTTGTCGTACCCGGTACGGCGCGTCTCGTCGGGGTTCCCCACCACCGTAGCAAAGGGCAGGCAAAAGGGCCGGTGACGTCCGCCACCGACCCTTCTCGATCTACCGCTGCCGCTGTCGGCTCAGAGGTAAAGCCCGGTGGAGTCCTTGGACCCCTCCAGCCGCTCCGCGGCCACGGCGTGCAGGTCCCGCTCGCGCATCAGCACGTACGTCGACCCCCGCACCTCCACCTCGGCCCGGTCCTCGGGGTCGTACAGCACCCGGTCACCGGGCTCGACGGTCCGGACGTTCTGCCCGACCGCGACCACCTCGGCCCAGGCCAGCCGCTTGCCCACCGCGGCCGTCGCCGGGATGAGGATGCCGCCACCGGAGCGGCGCTCGCCCTCCGGCAGGTCGGACTTCACGAGCACGCGGTCGTGAAGCATGCGGATGGGCAGCTTGTCGTGGGTGGTGTTCTCGCTCACGCCTTGAACCTACCTGAGGGCGTCATCCGCGCTTGCGCCGCACCGACACGACGAGCAGCCCGACCACACCGGCGGCGAGCAGCGCGACGGGCACGATCCGCTCGACGCGCGGGGCCCCGTCCTCATGGCGCAGTCGGCCGGTCACGTCCGTCACGAGACGGTTGACCGCGACGAAGGCACGCCCGGCGGTGTGGTCGACCGTCGAGGCGACCCGTGCCTTCGCGTCCCCGATGATCGTCTTCGGGTGCATGCGCACACCGATCTCGTCGAGCGTCTCGGCGAGCTGCTCGCGTCGGCGGACGATGTCCGCCTCGATCTGTGCGGGGGTCCTGGCTTCCGGCACCGCGCGCCTCCGTCGTCGTTGTCGTGTCTCGCATGGGGCGTAGTCCCCCATCTACAGGCTGTCAGCTTAGTCTCGTGGCATACCGATGCCCTCCCGAGGAGACTGTTGAGATGAGCGAGCGACTGCAGCCGGGCGACACCGCCCCCGCCTTCACCCTGCCCGACGCGGACGGCAACGAGGTCTCGCTCGCCGACCACAAGGGCCGCAAGGTGATCGTCTACTTCTACCCGACCGCCCTGACGCCGGGCTGCACGAAGCAGGCCTGCGACTTCACGGACAACCTGGACCTCCTGGCCACGGCCGGCTACGACGTCATCGGCGTCTCCCCGGACAAGCCGGAGAAGCTGGCGAAGTTCCGCGAGAAGGAGCACCTGAAGGTCACCCTGGTCAGCGACCCGGAGAAGGAGACCCTGACCGCCTACGGCGCGTACGGCGAGAAGAAGCTGTACGGCAAGACGGTGACCGGGGTCATCCGCTCCACGGTGGTCGTGGACGAGGAGGGCAAGGTCGAGCACGCCTTCTACAACGTCAAGGCCACGGGCCACGTAGCCAAGATCATCAAGGACCTGGGCATCTGACCCGCCCCACCCGCCCGACGACACCCGGCGTCCGGCATCGCGGCACCCAACTCGGACTCGACGTCAGCCATTTCGCACACCCTCCCCGGCCGCCCCTTAGACTGAATCCGACCCAGCCGGACTCGATGTCCGAATTGGGTCACATGTCGCGGTTGTGGTGGAATTGGCAGTCACGCTTGGTTTAGGTCCAAGTGGGGTAAAACCCGTGGGGGTTCGAGTCCCCCCAACCGCACATCACACCGAAGGCCCCGTACGCAGATGCCGCGTACGGGGCCTTCGGCATGCCGGACGGGGTCAGCCCAGGAGCTCCCGGACCACCGGGACCAGGGCGCGGAAGGCCTGGCCGCGGTGGGAGATGGCGTTCTTCTCGGCGGGCGAGAGTTCCGCGCAGGTGCGGGATTCGCCGAACGGCTGGAGGATCGGGTCGTAGCCGAAGCCGCCCGTGCCCGACGGGGTGTGGCGGAGGGTGCCGAGGAGGCGGCCCTCGACCACGCGTTCCGTGCCGTCCGGGAGGGCCAGGGCCGCCGCGCAGGCGAAGTGGGCGCCGCGGTGGGCGTCGCCGATGTCCCCGAGCTGGGCCAGCAGGAGCGCCAGGTTGGCGGCGTCGTCGCCGTGGCGGCCGGCCCAGCGGGCGGAGAAGATGCCGGGGGCGCCGTTCAGGACGTCGACGCAGAGGCCGGAGTCGTCGGCGACCGCCGGGAGGCCGGTGGCCTGGGCCAGGGCGTGGGCCTTGAGGAGGGCGTTCTCGGCGAAGGTGACGCCGGTTTCCTTGACGTCCGGGATCTCCGGGTACGCGTCCGCGCCGACCAGCTCGTGCGGCAGGCCGGCGTCGGACAGGATGGCGTGGAGTTCGGAGATCTTGCCCGCGTTGCGGGTGGCCAGGATCAGGCGGTTGGGCTGCATGCCCCCATTATCCCGGGGTGCAGACCTTCGAGATCTCGCTCGCGGCGTCCGCGACCGGCGTGATGTCCGGGGCGGTGTTGCCCTGCTCGATGGACGTGCGGACGTTCTTGATGGCGGTGTTCATCGAGGTGATGGCCTTGCCCAGGTCGGCGTTGTCCGTCTGGTCGCCGATCTTCTTGAGGTTCGCGTCGATCTGGTTGAGCGCGTTCTGGGCGTCCTGCGGGCTGTTGCCGGCCTGGGAGACGGCCTGCTGGAGGTCGCCGACGCCGTCGGTGATGGCCACCGCCGTGTTCGCGCAGTCCATCGCCGTGGAGATCGCGTCGCAGGACGTCAGGGCCGGGATGGTCAGCGCGGCCGCGGCGGCTATGGCGGCCAGGCGGTACTTCGGCTTCGGCTTCAGCTGCGGCTTCATGAGGATCCCCCAAGGCGATCGGATGCGTGGACGGGCGCACGGTGGTGACACCGTGCGCCCGTATCTTCGTAGACGCGGGGCCTACAGCTCCAGTTCCAGCGCACTCAGCTGGAGGGCTTCCAGGTCCGCGCAGCCGCCGGCCGCGAGGTCCAGGAGGGCGTTCAGTTCCTTGCGGTCGAAGGGCTCGCCCTCGGCGGTGCCCTGGACCTCGACGAAGCGGCCGTCGCCGGTGCAGACCACGTTCATGTCGGTCTCGGCGCGCACGTCCTCCTCGTAGCAGAGGTCGAGGAGGGGCTCGCCGTCGACGATGCCGACGCTGACGGCGGCGACGGTGCCGGTCAGCGGCTTGCGGCCGGCCTTGATGAGCTTCTTCTTCTGGCCCCAGGCGACGGCGTCGGCGAGGGCGACGTAGGCGCCGGTGATGGCGGCGGTGCGGGTGCCGCCGTCGGCCTGGAGGACGTCGCAGTCCAGGACGATGGTGTTCTCGCCGAGGGCCTTGTAGTCGATGACGGCGCGCAGCGAGCGTCCGATGAGGCGGGAGATCTCGTGGGTGCGGCCGCCGATCTTGCCGCGGACGGACTCGCGGTCGCCGCGGGTGTTGGTGGAGCGGGGCAGCATCGAGTACTCGGAGGTGACCCAGCCTTCGCCGCTGCCCTTGCGCCAGCGCGGGACGCCTTCGGTGAAGGAGGCGGTGCAGAAGACCTTGGTGTCTCCGAAGGAGATGAGGACGGAGCCCTCGGCGTGCTTGCTCCATCCGCGTTCGATGGTGACCGGGCGGAGCTGTTCGGGCGTACGGCCGTCGATGCGAGACATGTCTCCGAGCCTAGTCCCTGCGGCGTAACGCGAAGACCCCGTCCGGGTGCGTCCGGTACGGGGTCCTCGGGTGGTGGGGTGGAGCCGGTGGGGCTCAGCTCACATCATGTCTTCGATGTCGGCGGCGATCGGGTCGGCGTCGGTGCCGATGACGACCTGGATCGCGGTGCCCATCTTGACGACGCCGTGGGCGCCGGCGGCCTTCAGCGCGGCTTCGTCGACCTTGCTCGGGTCGATGACCTCGGTGCGCAGGCGGGTGATGCAGCCCTCGACCTCTTCGATGTTCTCGATGCCGCCGAGCCCGGCGACGATCTTCTCAGCCTTGGTGGCCATGTGTTTCTCCCTGAGTGTTACGAAGAACGGGTCTCGGCGGCCAGGTACATGGTTCCCACCTGTGCGGTCCGCTTTGTCACGTTAACGCACGGTTGGCCCATCTACGCGGGCACATGACTGCCATCTGCCGAATGATGACGATCAGCAGCAGCCTGCCCGCAACTGGTCTACACCAGTGTGCCGCAAGTGCTGCGGCTCCCAAAAACGGGCCGGTCAGGGAGGACGCCGATGAGCGCGAGCAGCGCCGCAGCAGTGCCACAGCAAAAGTGGTGGAACGGCTTGTTCCAGGGGCTGCAGAAGATGGGGCGGAGCCTTCAACTGCCGATCGCCGTACTGCCCGCGGCGGGCATCCTCAACCGGCTGGGCCAGGAGGACGTCTTCGGCAACAAGGGCCTCAACTGGACGGTCGTCGCCAACGTCATGAAGGGCGCGGGAGAGGCGCTGCTCAACGCCGACCTCGGCCTGCCGCTCCTCTTCTGTATCGGCGTCGCGATCGGCATGGCGAAGAAGGCCGACGGCTCGACCGCGCTCGCCGCGGTGGTGGGCTTCCTGGTCTACCGGGGGGTGCTGCACGCGTTCCCGAAGGACTGCGCGGAGGGGAGCAAGGCCGTCGCCGGGGGCTGCCTGGCGGCGAACAACACGTTCACCGGGTTCGAGTACCAGAATCCGGGTGTCTTCGGCGGCATCATCATGGGCCTGCTGGCGGCCTGGTTCTGGCAGCGCTACCACCGCGTGAAGCTGGTCGACTGGCTCGGGTTCTTCAACGGCCGCCGGCTGGTGCCGATCATCATGTCCTTCGTCGCGATCGCCTTCGCCGGGCTCTGCCTGTGGATCTGGCCGCCGGTCGGCGACGCGCTGGAGAGCTTCTCCGACTGGCTGACCGGGCTGGGCTCGTGGGGGGCGGGGATCTTCGGCGTCGCGAACCGCGCGCTCTTGGTGATCGGCCTGCACCAGTTCCTGAACGTGCCGCTCTTCTACCAGTTCGGGTCGTACACCACGCCGAAGGGGGAGACGTACCACGGCGACGTCAACATGTTCCTGCACGGCGACCCGAACGCCGGCCTGTTCCTGTCCGGCTTCTTCCCGATCATGATGTTCGCGCTGCCGGCGGCGGCGCTGGCGATCACGCACTGTGCGAAGCCGCAGCGGCGCAAGGAGGTCGGGGGGCTGATGCTGTCGATCGGCCTGACGTCCTTCGTCACCGGGATCACCGAGCCGCTGGAGTACTCGTTCCTCTTCCTGGCGCCGCTGCTGTACGCGGTCCACGCGGTGTTGACGGGTGTGTCGATGGCGGTGACGTGGGCGCTGGGGGTGCACGACGGCTTCACCTTCTCGGCGGGCCTGATCGACTACGTCATCAACTGGAACCTGGCGACGAAGCCCTGGCTGATCATCCCGATCGGGCTGTGCTTCGCGGTCGTCTACTACGTGATCTTCCGCTTCGCGATCACCAAGTTCGATCTGGCCACCCCGGGCCGGGAGTCGGACGAGGAGATCGCGGCGATGCAGGCGGAGAACGTGAAGGCGTAGAGGGGCGAGGGCCTTACGCCCCGCGCCTCAAGGGCCCTCGGATCCTTCGATCCGAGGGCCCTTCGTCGTGTGGTTTAGACCACAGAAAATCGAAGGTTCCTTATCTAACCCCGACCGTGCTACAACTGGTCTACACCACCGAATGGTGTAGACCATGCGCGTGCCGAACAGCCGTGGTCTCCCTTTCTGAGACGCCGCCGTCCCCCCTGTTCATGTCCCCTGGCGGCGCCTTGCCCACTGGAGGAACCACATGTCCACAGCGACCGCTGCGGAAAAGAAGAAGGGCGCTGGCGTGATGGCCGTCATGCAGCGCATCGGCCGGAGCCTCATGCTCCCCGTTGCGGTGCTGCCTGCCGGTGCGCTGCTGCTCCGCCTGGGCGCGGACGACATGCTCGGCGACAAGGACGTCTTCCCGACGTTCATCCTCAAGATCGCCGGCTACATGGCCGCCGGCGGTGGCGCGATCCTCGACAACATGGCGCTGCTGTTCGCCGTCGGCATCGCGATCGGCTTCGCGAAGAAGTCGGACGGTTCGACCGCCCTCGCGGCCGTCACCGGTTACCTGGTCTTCCAGAAGGTGCTCGCCACCTTCACCGACAGCAACCTGCCGAAGGTCGCCAAGGTCGACGGCGACAAGATCATCCACGTGGACGCGGCCGTCAACGCCGGTGTCCTCGGCGGTGTCGTGATGGGCATCATCACCGCCCTGCTGTACCAGAAGTTCTACCGGACCAAGCTGCCGGACTGGGCGGGCTTCTTCGGCGGCCGCCGCCTGGTCCCGATCCTCTCCGCCCTCGCGGGTCTGGCCACCGGTATCGTCTTCGGTCTGATCTGGCCGGTCCTCGGCACCGGTCTGCACAACTTCGGTGAGTGGCTCGTCGGTTCCGGTTCGGTCGGCGCGGGCATCTTCGGTGTCGCCAACCGTGCGCTGATCCCGATCGGCATGCACCACCTGCTGAACTCCTTCCCGTGGTTCCAGGCCGGCTCCTTCGACGGCGCCAACGGTGCCGTCCACGGTGACATCGCCCGCTTCCTCGCCGGTGACCCGAACGCCGGACAGTTCATGACCGGCTTCTTCCCGATCATGATGTTCGCCCTCCCGGCGGCCTGCCTCGCGATCGTGCACTGCGCCCGCCCCGAGCGCCGCAAGGTCGTCGGCGGCATGATGTTCTCCCTCGCGCTCACCTCCTTCGTGACCGGTGTGACCGAGCCGATCGAGTTCACCTTCATGTTCATCGCCCCGGTGCTCTACGCGATCCACGCGGTCCTCACCGGTATCTCCATGGCGCTGACCTGGGCCCTGGGCATGCGTGACGGCTTCGGCTTCTCGGCCGGTCTGGTCGACTACCTGCTGAACCTGGGCATCGCCGACAACCCGCTGGGCCTGGCCGGCATCGGCCTGTGCTTCGCGGCGGTCTACTACTTCGTCTTCCGCTTCGCGATCACCAAGTGGAACCTCCCCACCCCCGGCCGCGAGTCGGACGAGGAGCTCGCCGAGCTGCTGAAGGCCGAGGCCAAGTAGGCCCGCCCGTCCATACGACGGAGCCCCCGCTCTCCCGGAAGGGAGGGCGGGGGCTTCGTCGTGCGTGCGGTGGCTCAGACCTCGTAGACGGCGCCCGAGTACGCGAGGTCCACCGGGCCGTCGTAGACCGCGCGGGCGTCGGCGAGGTTCTGCGCGGCGTCCGTCCACGGCGGGATGTGGGTGAGCACGAGCCGGCCGACCCGGCCGCCGCGCGCGTACTCGCCGGCCTCGCGGCCGTTGAGGTGGAGGTCGGGGATGTCCTCCTTGCCGTGCGTGAAGGAGGCCTCGCAGAGGAAGAGGTCGGTGCCCTCGGCGAGCAGGCCCAGCTCGGGGCAGGTCCCGGTGTCCCCGGAGTACGTGAGCGAGCGGCCGCCGTGCTCGATGCGGATGCCGTACGCCTCGACCGGGTGGCTGACCCGCTCGGTGCGGATCTGGAAGGGGCCGATCTCGAAGCTGCCCGGCTTAAGGGTGCGGAAGTCGAAGACCTCGCTCATCGAGCGCTCGTCGGGGACGTCGTCGTAGGCGGTGGAAAGGCGCTTCTCGGTGCCCTCGGGGCCGTAGACGGGGATGGTGCCGCAGCGGCCGCCCTCGTGCCGGTAGAAGCGGGCGACGAAGTACGCGCACATGTCGATGCAGTGATCGGCGTGCAGATGGCTCAGGAAGATCGCGTCGAGGTCGTAGAGCCCGATGTGGCGCTGCAGCTCGCCGAGGGCGCCGTTGCCCATGTCGAGGAGCAGCCGGAAGCCGTCGGCCTCGACGAGGTAGCTCGAACAGGCCGATTCCGCGGACGGGAACGACCCCGAACAGCCGACGACGGTGAGCTTCATGGAGCGTGAACCTCCGTGGACGGTCCGTGGACGGAATGCGGGCCGTGCGTGGGTCGAGCGTAAGGCGCGAAACGGCCGGTCGCTCCTCCGCGGCGGGCCGTTGTGGGGGGAATCACCTGCGCTGTCACCCGGGGGAGCGACGGCGGGCACGCACGTTGCCACACGTTGCCATGCCGGGGCGTTCCCGCGCGGCTACGGTCGAAGCATGGACACGTCCTGGTGGCCGGCGGTGGCCGCGGTCGTGGCCGTGGCGCTGGTGCTGCTGGTCGCCGGGGCTCGGCTGGGGCTCCCGCGCCGGGCCCCGCCCGCGCACGGGACCGGGCCGCCGCCGCGGCCGCGGGCGGGTGAGCTGTGGTGTCTGGCGGACGGCCGGATGTGCCTGGTCCTGGCGGTGGGGCCGGTACGGGGCCACCGGGCGCGGGTCGCGTGGATCACCGGCAAGTACGACGACCGGCGGGCCGGGGTGATCCCGCTGCCCCCGGGGACGGTGGGGGCGCAGGGCCGGGCGGCCTTCCTGGAGGCGGACCGGCCGGCGGAGGTGTCGCTGTGGGAGTTCCGCAAGCGGATGGGGGTGCTGGATCCGGCGGTGTGGGACGAGGTCAAGGGACTGGGAGGTGGCGGGTGACGGTGATCCGGATCCGGAGGGTGTACGACGCCGCCGAGCCGGGGGCGGACGGTGTGCGGGTGCTGGTGGACCGGCTGTGGCCGCGGGGGCTGTCGAAGGAGGCGGCGGGGGTGGACGAGTGGCCCCGGGCGGTCACGCCGTCGGCGGAGCTGCGGAGGTGGTTTCACGGGGGTGGCTCCGCGGGGGAGTTTCGACGGCGGTACGAAGCGGAGCTGGCGGAGCCGGAGGCAGTGACGGAGCTGGCCCGCCTGCGGGGGTTGGCGGCGGCTGGGCCGGTGACCCTGCTGACCGCGGTCAAGGACCCGGCGTCCAGCCATGCCGCGATCCTGGCGGAGCTGCTGGGCGGCTAGGCCCGCCGGGTTGCCGCTGCGCGGAGCCGGGTCCCCTACCCGCCCTTCCACCGTTCCCCGGGCTCCGCCCGGACCCGCTCAAGACCTGGGCTCCGCCCCAGACCCCGCGCCTCAAACGCCGGCGGGGCTATAGATAGCCCCGC
>NZ_JBHWUO010000010.1:0-210658 GCF_042736975.1 Streptomyces sp. NPDC059989 | reverse complement strand
CCCGCGGCCGTGGTTTTCGTTTTAAGCCTTTAAATAATCCAGTGGGCGTTCGTCTTTTTTCTGGTTTGGGGTTGTGTTGTCGTCACCCGCGACTCCCTGCCCGCCCTGTGCGCCACCCAGGTCACCAGCTGGGGCATCGTCTACTACGCCTTCCCTGTCCTCAACCCGCGCCTGACGGCCGACACCGGCTGGTCCGGCAACGCCACCACGGGCGCGTTCTCCCTCGCCTTGCTCGTTTCCGCCTTGGTCGGAATCCCCGTCGGCCGGATACTCGACCGCCAAGGTCCCCGAGCGGTGATGACCGCCGGATCCGTCATCGGCGCACTCGCCGTCCTGACCATCGCCGCCGCTCCCAACCTGCCCGTCTTCTTCCTCGGCTGGATCCTGGCCGGGATCGCGATGGCGGCCACTTTCTATCCACCCGCATTTGCTGCGGTCACCCGTTGGTGGGGACCTGGCAGGGTTCGGGCCCTGACCATCGTCACCCTGGCCGGCGGTCTGGCCTCCACGGTGTTCGCACCGCTCACCGCCACGCTTGCGGAGCACCTCAGTTGGCGGCAGACCTATGCCGTCCTGGCCATCATCCTGGCCGCGATCACCATTCCGGCCCACGCATTGGCCCTGCGAGCCCCCTGGCCCCCGGCGCCTCCGGCCCCGCCCACCACCGACCGGACCCCGGTGGCCAAGACCCGCCCCTTCGTCGTCCTGGCGGCGGCCTTCACCCTCTCCAGCTTCGCCATGTACGCCGTCGTCATCGGCCTGATCCCGCTCCTCACCGAGCGCGGCGCCGACACCACAACCGCCGCCTGGGCCCTGGGACTCGGCGGCGCGGGCCAGACACTCGGCCGCACCCTCTACGCGGGCCTGGCCGACCGCACCACGGTCACCGCCCGCACGGTCACGCTCATCGCACTCGGCGGCGCCACCACGGCAGCGCTCGCTCTCATCCCGGGTCCGCTGCCTCTACTGGTCATCCTCGCGGTCCTGGCAGGAGTCGTCCGCGGCAACCTCACCCTCCTGCAGGCCACCGCCGTCACCGACCGCTGGGGCACCGCCCACTACGGCCGCCTCTCCGGACTCCTCGGCGCCCCGGCCCACATCGCCGCCGCCCTCGCCCCCTGGGCCGGCGCCGCCCTGGCGGGCCCTCTCGGCGGCTACCCCCTGCTCTTCGGGCTGCTCGCGGTGCTCTCCGGTGTGGCCGCGTGCCTCGCAGTGTGGGGTCGGGGTGACGCGACATCAACTCCGTGAGTCAAGAGTGCATGATGCGAGCATCGATTCCCACGTCGATGAGCGCACAGCATGTACGGATGTGCACGCTGTGCGCCCGCACGCCCGGTTCGGGGCTGGTTCGCCACGGTGCTGAACGCGGGCGGGGCGGGGGAGCGGAGCCGGTGGAGGGCTCCGCGGAGGCGCTGGTCAGGGCACGCCCGCGGTCATGGTGATGGTGGCGGCCAGGTGCCGTAGGTCGTGGACGGTGATCCTGGGGAGGCCGGCTTCCTCGGAGATCCGGTGGAACCGGTCAAGGACCTGGTGCGGTCCGGGCGGGTGGCCGTCGGGCCCGCAGAAGACGAGCCCGGCGAACGGGTCGTGGGGATCCTCGCGGGTTCGGGATGCTGATCGGGCCCTGTGCCGGAGGGCGGTAGTAGTACGTGTCTTCTCCCGCGGGATCTGACCACGGGCTGTTATGGGGACTTCCAGTCCGACTACAGCCTGGCCAACTGCACCGGGCGCGTCATGCACGACAAAACCCTGGCCAAGGACGCCGCCGGCTCATCGCGGTCCCTCATCGGTGACAACTTCAACAAGGCGCGCGCCCTGGCCACACGTGACATCACGCGCCAGTGGGAGTCGTTCCGAGCCGCACTCCTCGAACGGTATGCGGCCAACAACCGGGGCTCCGTCATGGTGTGCGCGATCACGCACGACAACCCTGTCGCGGCCTGCTGAGCTTGGCGTCCCCTCTCAGCCCCCACCTCCGTCGGTGGGGTGGGGGCTGACGGTTCACCGTCGGCCCGTTGCTGAAGGTTCCAGCAATTCCCCCTGGAATACGCCTTGTTGGTGGACACCTACGGCGCGCCGGGCAGACTGTTGGGCCGCACGGGTGGTCATGTCCATTGCAGGAACGATCAAGCTCCGGGTGATCCTTCTTCGCGCCGGACGGGTGTGGAACGTTGACAGCGCAAGCCCCCAGCGCGACCACGACACTCAGGAGGTGTTCGGCAAATGGTGACCGCACCCGTGCTCTGGAACAACGACAAGGCGTACCTGTTCGACGGCGGGAACTACTACCGCTACGACGTCACCAAGGACAAGGTCGACCCCGGCTACCCGCAGCGGATCACCGCCAACTGGCCGGGCCCGTTCCCGTCCCGCGTCGACGCCGGCGTGGTGTGGAACAACGGCAAGGCGTATTTCTTCCGCGGTTCCGAGTACGTCCGCTACGACATCGCGGCCGACAAGGTCGACGACGGGTACCCGAGGCCCATCGCCGCCAACTGGCCCGGCCTCCCCTAAGCGAGGCTCCAGCGCGCGCACGGGCCGCCCAGTCTCTTCCTCCCTCCACCGAAGGAGCTCCACATGGGAATCGTCGATGCCGCCGCCAAGACCGCCGGGAAGGCCCGCGACACCGCGTACGTCGCACTCGGCGGCAAGAACGGCTCCGGCCTCGAGTACAAGATCGTCGAAGCCAAGGGCGTGCAGAAGATCGAGGTGAAGGCGCCCGAAGGCTACATCGTCACCGGCGGGGGCTGGAACGCCCCGTCGTGCAGCCCCGGTCCGTCCGGGTGACGAGGGATCGTTCCTGCGTACCGGTCGGAGATCGGGAGCCGGGTACCGCACCGGTTCCCGGCTAGCGTCTGGTTGCCCGGCCGGCCGGGGCCGGCCTTTCGGCCCGCGACCGGGCCGGGCGACATCAGTCCGCGACCTGCTCCGCGGACGGTCCCACTACTCGCCATGGCCGGGAGAGAAGCCGTGTCCGTACCGTCGACGATCGACCACACCGCCAGGAAGCACAGCCCCCAGCTCGCGTACTGGATGGTCCGGGCCGCCGACCTCGCCTACAAGGACGAGGCCACCATCGATGCCGAAGCCCGCGCATGGGGATTTGGCCGGGTGCGTCACCACCACACCCGGTTCACCCCGCCGTTCCCGCTGGAGGACACCCAGGCGTACACGATCGCCAGCGACAAGATGATCATCACGGGGTTCCGGGGCACCGAGCCCGCGCAGATCCGGGACTGGCTCTCGGACGCCACCACGCCCCCGTGGCCGGGACCGGGCAAGACCGGCTACATCCACTACGGCTTCGGCCAGGCCCTCGACTCGATCTTCCCCACCGTCAGGGACGCGCTCGCCGACTTCCGGGACAACGACCAGAGCGTGTGGTTCACCGGCCACAGCCTCGGCGGCGCACTCGCGATGCTCGCCGGCTGCCGCATGTACCTGGAGGAGCCGCGCCTGCGGGCCGACGGCATCTACACCTACGGCCAGCCCCGCACCTGCGACCGGCTCCTGGCCGCCTCCTGCAACAAGGGCTTCAAAGACCGCCTGCACCGCTATGTCAACAACAACGACATCGTCCCGCAACTGCCGCCCGAGCCCGCCTACACCCACGTCGACACCTTGCACTACATCGACGCCGGCGGCCGCATCCGCTCCTCCATGCCGCTGACGAGCGCACTGGCCGACCGGGTCAAGGGCGCCACAGCGGACCTTCTTGCCCCCGCAGGCGACGCCCTGCGTGACCACCCCATCAAGAATTACCTCGCGGCCATGGAGAAGAACCTCGTGTGAAGGAGCGGGGTTCCGAGGGCTCGGTTCACGCCTCCGTGTCGCGACCCGCTCGTAACCCCCACAGCTCGAGGGCGGGGGCTCACCTGCCCAGGAGTCGTCCGGCCGATCAAGGCCTTCCGCCGCCTCTCCCCAGGCCGGCTCGGTCTGCCTGGCCCGGCGAGAGTGCTCCTCGTGGACGTACGTGAACACCTACCCGAGGGACCGGAGGTGCTCAGCGGGCGAGTACGTGGCCGTCGTGGGGGCGGTGGTCGCGGGAGCGGCGCAGGTCGGTGGTGACGTAGGTGCGTTGCAGCCAGCGGTCTGCTCCGTCGTAACGGGGGTGAAAGGCGGTACGGCCGTGGACGGTCACGCGGTTGTCGATGATGACCAGGTCGCCCGGATTCAGGCGCAGGGTGCGGGCGGTCGCCTCGCAGGCGCGGCCGAATGCGGTCAGCGCCGCGGCGGCCCGAGGGGTGAGCGGGGTGGTGACGAGTTGGGCCATCCGTATGTCGGGATCCTCGACCGCTCCCGACAGCACCGGTCGGGGCTCGACGTCGGGCTCACTCGCGGCAGCGTCGGGGCCGAAGGAAGGTGGTGGTGTGGTGATGAACTCCGGTGCGAACAGGGCCTGGCGACTGGCTGGGGTGAGGAGCGGCAGCGCTTGGCGGATGCCGGCGACGCGCATGCCGGCGATCCGGTCGTGGTCGGCGCGCAGGCACAGGAAGATCACATAGTCGGGTGGGTGGGGGTGGAAGCCGTTCTCGGTGTGGAAGGACAGCGGCACCGATCCGGCGTTGCCGTGGAAGCTCTCCTGCCCGGGCACGGGCACGACGTCCTGCACGAGGGCGCCGGATTTCTCTGCCCGGTAGGCGAGGGGCTCGCCGAGTCCGCAGGCCACCATGGTGAGCACCGCGGCCGAGACGGTGGCCCGGCGCTGGACCGAGCCGGGTACGGACGGTGTCGCGGGCAGGGCCGCCTGATCGACGGGCAGGCCGCCGATCACCAAGGTGCCCTGCGGGCCGGAGTGCCTTCGAAATCGGCGCACCCCACGGCGCAGCGGGAACGGAAGGTCCTCCCAGGCGTCCCGGGCCCGGGCCACCCACTCGGGGTTGTCGACCAGGTCGTGCTCGCCAGTGCACAGGGTGCGGGCCAGCCGCTCGCACGCGCCGGCATCGGCCGGGTCAAGTGCCCAGTCGGCGGCGACGGCAGAGCTTCGGGTGGTGCCGGGCGTCGTCTCGGGCATCAGGGTCTCCTGCCGGAGGTGTGGGCGGCGGACACGCGGACTCACGAGTGGCGCAGGCCGGCCACGGCGTCGGCGATGTAGTGGTCCCCGAATCGGATCAGCGAGGCGTACTGGGCCGCGCGGCGATGGCGCATGAGCCGTAGTTCGGCGACGGCGTTGTCTGGGCCCTCTGGTTTCTGAGCGATGGAACGACGCAGATGCACCATCGAGTACGCGAGGGTGACGTGCCGTTCACCGTCCACGATGTCGGCTTCCAGGAGCGCGCCCCGTGCCTCGGCCAGCTCCGGGGCGCGGGCCGCCAACTGCTCGTAGGAGTCGGGTACCACGGACAGCAGCTCCTTCATCGCCGCCCGGAACAGCTTGTATCCGCGATGCTGGCGCCCGCTCAACGGAACGTCCACCGACGGGGGCGCCATGGTGCGGCGTATCTCCGCCATGTAGTAGTCGGCCGGGACCGTACTCGCGTGGGTCATGGCCGCCGGGAAGCCCCGCACGTACGCCGTCGCGTCTGCCAGCCGCAGCAGAGCGGCATCGCCGTCGCCGTGCCGTAGATGGCGGGTGGCGTCGGCCACGGCGACCGCGGCGCAGATGTTGAACAGGACGTGGACCTGGTGACCGATGAGCCACCGGGCACTCCACACACTCTCCAACGACGGCCCAGCGCCAGGCTCGGGGACGGCCACCGGCGGTACGTCGTCACGGTCGGCGTCCGCCGCTGCGCCGGTGAGGTCGAGCACCGCCTGCCGCATCCCGGTCACCTCCAGGGCCAGGTCGGCACCCGACAGCGGAGCCTCACACAGGTCTTCCAGACCGCGGTGGATGACCAGGGCGCCGTGCAGGGCGGCCTGTTGATCTGACAGCTCCCCCTCGCGGACCCGGAAGTAGGACTGACTGGTCGACTCCGCCGGCAGTTCCTCACCGGCCGCGGCCGGAGCCAGCGCCGACAGGGCGGCCACCAACTCACCGGCAGTCGCATCGGCCTGCCGCAGCGCGAGGGCCCGCTCCACAGGTCTGGCATGGGTCGCCAACCCGGCCAGCACGCACGCGGTCCGCTGCGCCGCGGCATCCACCCGTGGACCCAGCACGGGTACGGGCCGACCGCCTCGGGGCTCACGGAAGACAGCGACAGCAGGATGACCGGTATCCGGCGATAAGCCCATGGTGGAAGTACTTCGCCAAGAACACTCCATCCGAAACCCTGATCCGCAAGATGTTCCGGTGCGGCGGTGTGCCGCTCCCGATGTCCGGATCTGAGACAACCTCGTCATTGCGGTCACGCGGCGCAGGCCGAATGATCGGTGCATGCCCCCACCGCGAAGAGTCGTCATCGTTGCGTTCCCCGGAGTCGAGTTGCTCGACGTCACCGGGCCCGCCGAGGTGTTCTCCGTGGCGACCCGGGTCGTGGGGCAGGAGGGGGCCGGATACCTGGTGCAGATCGCGACGGCCGCTGGAGGTGAGCTGCTGACCTCCAGCGGTCTGCGGATGGTGTCCGACCTGTCCCTGGACGAGGTGGACGGCAGGGTGGACACCTTGCTGGTGGCCGGTGCGATCGCCCAGGACGGGGAGAACGTCGAGGCGGTCATCGACGAGACGGTGAGCGCGTGGCTGCGCCGGGGAGAGCCCCGGGCCCGCCGGATCGGCTCGATCTGCGCCGGCGCCCATCTGTTGGCCGATGCGGGGCTCCTGAAGGGATTGCGGGCCACGACCCACTGGCTCACCGCCGCCCAGCTGGCCGCCGACCATCCGGAGCTCAGGGTCGAGCCGGACCCCATCTTCATCCGGTCAGGACGCGTGTGGACCTGCGCGGGGGTGACCTCGGGGTTGGACATGGCTCTGGCGATGGTGGCCGAGGACCACGGCCAGGCCGTCGCGCTCGCCACCGCCCGCATGATGGTCATGTACGTGAAACGGTCGGGCGGGCAGAGCCAGTTCAGCGTGCCGCTCTCCGTACCGGGTCCCTCCGACGATCCGTTGGAAGCGCTGTGCCGGTGGATCGGTGAGCATCCTGCCGAGGACCTCTCGGCCGAAGCCCTCGCTGCCCGGATGAATCTGAGCGCGCGCCACTTCTCGCGGCAGTTCGGCAGGCGCATGGGCAGCACTCCTGCCTCCTACGTCGAGGCCGCCCGGCTTGAGGCTGCCCGCCGGCTCCTGGAGGAATCGGACATGAGCCTGCCGGAAGTCGCCGCGTCCAGCGGTCTCGGCTCGGTGAAAACCCTGCACCGTTCCTTCCAGCGCCGGCTGAGAACGACTCCCGCCGAGTACCGGCGCCGCTTCCGCTAGGCCGGTCCGAGCCGCGCCTCGCCCCGAAACACAAGATCCCGCCCTGTCCCCGGCCCCCGGGGCTCGTGGTGAACACCGGCATGCCCGAAACACGCTCCACTACACGAGGGAGAAGACGATGTCCCACACGAAGGTCATCCCGATTCCGGTCCTGGGCAGGCACGCGGTCAACGCGTACCTGCTGCTGGGCCGGCGCCCCGTCATCGTTGACGCCGGAACGCCGGGCAGCGCCCGCAAGATCTACGATCAGGTCGCCGCGCACGGGGTGGACCCCGCGGACATCGCGCTGATCGTCATCACGCACGGCCACATCGACCATTTCGGCTCCGCGGCCGAGCTGCAGCGGCTGACCGGAGCACCCGTCGCCGGTCACATCGCAGACCTCGACCCCTTCCGAACCGGCCGGGTCCGAGAGCCGTACCTGCCCACCGGCCCCATGGGACGCCTCATGAACCGCAACAAGAATCTCCACGTCCAGGCCGAACCCCTCGAACCGGACGTCCTGGTCCGCGGCGAGACGAGCCTCGGCGACTTCGGCATCGCGGCGCGCATCATGCCCACTCCGGGACACACCGCGGGCTCGCTCTCCGTCATCACCGACACCGGTGACCTCGTCGCGGGAGACCTGGTGGCCAACTCCTTCATGGGCCTCATACCGGGGAAGCCGGCCAACCCGCCCTTCCACGACGACCCGCTCGGCAACCTCGCCAGCCTGCGGGAGATGCTCGCCCTCAACCCCACGCGCCTCCACGTGGGCCACGGAACGGCGCTCGACCCCGACCGCGTACGGCGCTGGGCGACCCGTGAACAGCGCCGGCTCGCCCGCCTCGCCGCCCGGGGGCGTCTCACCACTCGGGATCCGGCACTTACCGGCCTCAATCAGGGCCCGTCCAGTCGAAGGTGATGTGCTTGCTGGACTGACCGTCGCGGCTCCAGTGGAAGCCGAAGGCGTCGGCGCGGTCCGCCGTCGAGCGGCCCCAGGTCGCGACCTGTCCCGGCCCGGTCTCACAGCCCGGCAGGTTGGTCGACTGTACGCGCGCACCCTCAGGCGTCGTCGGCCCGGTGAGGGCCACGGCGCTCGCCTCGACCCGGCCGGGAATCGTGGCTCTCCAGCCGCCGAGGTCTTCATCCACCTCGATCTGAATGGGGGCGAAGTCCATGCCCCGCATCTCGGCGTCCATCATGCTCACCATCTCGGCGGGCCAGCTGCCGGCCTGGCCGCCGAAGATCATCTGCAGTGCTTCGCGCTGCGCGTCGTCGGCGCGTTCGTCGAGGAACACCGCCGCGTAGGTGTCGGTGTGCTCGGCCCATATGTTGCCGACGAACGCGCCGAGCATCACCACGTTGAGGCCGTCCAGCTGTACCTCACCGTAGTTGCCCTCGCGTATGTGCCAGGCCAGGACTCCGTCGCAGTCGCCGTAGGTGGGCAGCTGGGCGAACGAGCAGGGGCAGGGAACGTTGCACCTGCACGTATCGAACCAGTCACCGACCGTGTGCCATCTCGGGACGGTCGCTGTCGTCTCAGTCATCTCGTCGCCTCCTGATGGCCCGCACGGACAGGGTTCCGCCTGGTCGGCGAGGCCCCGCCGGACGTCAGAACAGGCGCTCGGTGCCGCGGGTCGTCATCAATTCTCCTCCCGTCGGCACGTGGGTAAAAGCCGTGCTGCCGCGAGCGCGGCCATCGGGGCGGGCACAGCGCTCATCCGGCCCAGCCGGTCATCCGGTCCATGGGCGGGGCGGTCTCCAGGCCGGGCAGGAGCCAGGGCTGGAAGGGAGCGAGCACGGCCAGGACGAGGAACGCGAAGCCGACGGCCCACGCCAGCCAGGGGCCCTGCCGCCAGAGTTTCTCCAGGAAGATCACGGCCGCCAGTCCTGCCATCGCGGCCACGTTCATCACGCCGAGCGGGATCAGGACGATCATCAGCCCCCAGCAGCAGCCGACGCAGTAGAGCCCGTGGTGCGCCCCGACCCGCAGGTCCTTCGCCCAGGGCCGGAAGCGCGAGTACTGGACCAGCTGGAACATCGGGTTGCGGCAGTGCCGCAGGCAGACCCGTTTCAGCGGCCCGAACTGCTGGGCCGCCGCGAGGAGGAAGACGGCGGCGCCGATCCAGCGGCCCGTTCCGGGGTTGCGGTCCACGAGGTGCCCGGTGGCCGTCAGGGCGGCGTACGCGAGTAGCCCGAACGCGGTCCAGGCGAGGAGGTAGCCGCTGACGAACGCCGCGATCCGCAGGGCGCGGGCAGGGCCGGCCGAGCGGCGGTTGATTCCGCGCACCCAGGTGATGGCCACGGGGGCGACGGACGGCAGCATCATCGCCGCCATCATGACCACCCACAGGAGCAGGAAGAGGGGCAGCGCCAGGCCCATGGTGCCGGGTTGCATCCCCATGTGGCGGGACTGGCCGATGGTGAGCAGCCACGCCAGGGCGGCGAGCAGCACCATCAGCACCCATGCGACCGCCAGGTCCCGGGCGGGCAGGAGGACTCCGGGCCTCGTGGGCGCCGGAGGGGCCAGGCGGAGGTGCGGCACGGGAAGCCTCCCAAGGACGCGAGCTGCCCAGGCCGTCCCGGGCACCCGTGCCGCACGGATGGCGGTGGTACACCGCGGGTAGCCGAGACGGGCCTGACGGCATCTCCAGCAGATCACAGAACCGGAAGGCCCAAAACCCGGGGGGCCGGCCGTGAGCGCGATGAGCCGACCTCGTTGGGTTCCTCCTGGTCAGCGGTACAGGAGCTGGAGCTGGAGCTGGAAGCGCCGTGGCCGCAGGCTGTTGGGGGAGCGCCGAACGGCCGACGGTTCAGGGCATGCCCTAGCATGGCGCGCATGTCGCGACGCCTGCCCCCGTCACTGCGGACGTGGTCCGGAGTGCTGCTGGTGTGCGCGTTCTTCGCCTGTCTGACGGGGCTGGCGCGTCCCGCGATGGCGATGGCAATGCCGGGGCCGATGGAGATGTCCCCGCACGCCGCGATCAGTGGGCATGTCGCGGCTCCGTCCGCCGCCGAGGCGCCGGACCACGGCCCGCGCTGCCCGGTGGCCGCGGAACAGTGCGTGGCGCCGCAGGGCATCCTCGCTCAGGACGGTCCGGCCGTCCCCCCGCTCGCGGCCGTGCCGCACGCGACGCCCTGCTCGCCCGAGCCCCTGATGACGCGGCCCAACGCCCCGCCGCCGGTGGTGGCTCCCCCTGACCTGCACCGGTTGTGCGTGTCAAGGACGTGACAGCCGGCCACCCGTGAGGCAGCGCCTCGCGGACGCCGTGTCTTCTCACGTCCGCCTCGGCACGCCCGGACTTCCGTATGTCCGTGTGCGCGTGCCGTCGTCGCAGAACAGGAGCAACGACGCATGCCGTCGTCCGTCGCTTTGCTGATCACCGGTGCGAGCACCGGTCTGCTCGCCGGTGGCGCCTCGTGCGCCGCCGTACAAGGGGGCCTGCTGGCCGGCGCCGTGACCCGCCGCCGCACCCCCGCACCCACCTCGAAAACGGCCGCCGAGCCGAACACCTCCCGACCGGAAGCCGCCATGCCGCTGGCACCGGTCGGAGCCTTCCTCGCCGGGAAGCTCGCCTCACACACCCTGCTCGGCGCCCTGCTGGGCATCTTCGGCCACACCCTGCAGCCCAGCCCCCGCACCCAGGCGGTGCTGATGCTCGCGGCCGGGGCGGTCATGGTGCTGTTCGCCCTGGACTTGATCGGGGTCAAGTCCGTGGGGCGGCTACTGCCCAGGCCCCCGGCGTCGTTCGGCCGCCTGGTGCGGCGCAGTGCCAAGGCCGACTCGGTCGTCACCCCCGCCATCGTCGGCTTCGCCACCGTCCTGGTGCCCTGCGGGGTGACCCTCTCGATGGAGCTGCTCGCCATCACCTCCGGATCGGCGGTGGCCGGGGCCGCGGTCATGGCCGGGTTCGTGGTGGGCACCGCGCCGCTGTTCGCCCTCCTCGGCTATCTGTTCCGGCGCAGCAGCCGGGCACTCTCGGGCAAGCTCGCAGGACTCACCGGCGTCGTCGTGCTGGCCGTCGCCGCCTGGACGATGCTCTCCGCGCTGCAGGCGGGCGGCTGGGTCTCCTTCGACTCACCCTCACCGGGCCGGCAGACCTCGGCGAGCGGGCCGTTCATCGTCGAAGGCGGCGACGGCAGCGGTTCCGGGGGCAACAGCGGCTCATCGGAGACCGTGACCCCCGTACGCACCGACGCGTCCGGGCGGCAGATCATCACGCTCACCGTGACCGACTTCTACGCCCCCACCCAGTTCACCGCGAAGGCCGGCGTACCCACCACGCTGGTCCTGCACGGCAAGGACTCGGGCGGCTGCGCCAGGGCGTTCACGATCCCCGAACTCGGGGTGCAGGAGATCGTCGAACGGGACGGAGACACCGACGTCGACCTGGGCACCCGCAAGCCGGGCACCCTCCTCTTCACCTGCGCCATGGGCATGCAGACCGGCGCCATCGAGTTCAAGACGGGCCTGTGATGAAGCTCTTCAGCCGCAAGAACAAGACCGGGGCCGACACCGCTCCTCAGGTGGAGCTCCTCATCGACGGCATGCACTGCACCAGCTGCGGCCTGCTCATCGACGACGAACTGGAAGACCTCCCCGGAGTCCGCTCGGCCGCCACGGACACGCGCCGGGGACGGAGCGTCGTCCGCCTGGAGGAAGGAGCCCGGGTCGACGGCGCGGCTCTCGTCGCCGCGGTGGAAGCGGCGGGCGCTTACACGGCTCGGCTCGCCGACTGACAACGGGGGGCGCTCCCGCTGGAGCGCCACAACACGCCAGGGCTCCTGTCGGCCTCCCGGTAGGGGCCCTGGCGGCCGGTTCAGGCGATCCGGCCGGCCGCGAAGGTCCGCCGCCGCGCGCGTACGGTGGACGTAGGGCCGGAGCGGGGTATGCGCCGGTCCCGGCAGCCGCTGCGGGCGGCCACCCGCCGTGGCGCGCTCTTCTGCTCCTCCACAGGAGGGAAAGGCCATGCCCGAGCACATCGTCGGCACGCAGGAGGAATTCGAGGCAGCCCGAGCGGAGCTGCTCGCGGAGGAGAAAAAGCTCACCAGGCGCAGCGACGAGCTCGCGCGGAAGCGGCGCCGGCTTCCCTGGGTGCAGGTCGAAAAGGACTACCGCTTCGAGACCGAGGGCGGGACCAAGTCGCTCGCGGACCTCTTCGACGGCCGCTCACAGCTGCTCGTCTACCACTTCATGTTCGGCCCGCCGTACGCGGCCGGATGCCCCGTCTGCTCCTCGATCGCGGACACCCTCGACCCCAACGCGGTCCATCTCAAGGCCCGCGACGTGACGCTGATCTGCTCCTCGCGGGCACCGGTCGACAAGCTCCTCGCCTACCGGGAGCGGATGGGCTGGAGCTTCGACTGGGTCTCCGCCGGCGCCGGCGACTTCCACCGCGACCTCGGCTTCATGTCCACGGAGGAGGAGCTGAGGCCGTTCCTCGACGGCGAGATCCCGGCGACCGTGAGCCAGATGGCAGAGGCGTGCGGCACGGACGTACTCGGGTACGTCACCGAAGGGCCCGGGCTGAGCTGCTACGCCCGTTCGGAAGGCGCCGTCTACCGGACGTACGTCACCACCGCGCGCGGCCTCGAGCCCGCCATGGCCTACTACGGGCTCCTCGACCGCACGCCGCTGGGACGCCACGAGGAGGGCGAGGCGACCCACTGGCTGCGCCGCCACGACGAGTACGGGACCTGAGAGGCCGTTCTCTCGTCCATGAGGGAACGGCCTTTCGTGTGAGCGGCGCGGCATGCCGGCGGAGGGGTGCCGCAGGGCGGCGAGAGCACGACTCTGCCCGTGCCGGGCGCGGAGAGGCGGGGTGTCGCCCACCGCACCCCCTCCCCTACAGTGCGTGATGCCCGCATCCCGCCCCGTGAGGAGCCGTCCCGTGGCCACCCATGTCCGCCCCGGATCCCTCCCGGGCGTTCCCGAGCTGGATCCCGCCCTCGTCGGACAGTGGCAGGCCGGGGGAGGGGAGCTCGTCGACCTCTTCGCCCAGGCGCGGCAACGGCTCGGCGGGGTCGCCGCGTTCCGGCTCGGCCCGCGCCCGACCGTACTGGTCACCGCCCCCCAATCCGTGCAGCACGTGCTCGCGCTCCACCCCGACCGGTACGTCAAACGCTCGCACCGCGCCCGACTCCTGATCGGCGACGGCCTCCTCGCCGCTACGGGCGAGGCGTGGCAGCGGCAGCGGCGGCTGCTGCAGTCCCAGTTCACCGGCCGCGGAATGCGCCGCTACGAGCAGCGGATCGCCGATGCCGCCGGGACCGCCGCGGCGCGCTGGGCCGGGTACGCCCGCACCGGGCAGGTCCTCGACGTCGGCGACGAGATGCGGCGCTTCGCCCTGGACACCATCTGGCGCGCCCTGACCGGCCATCCCCTCGACCCCGGCACGGAGCGCGAACTGGCCGCCGTGCCCGCCGTGGTGGCCGCGCTGCCCAGCCTGCCCGCCGACGGGGCCGCAGCCCAAGGAGCCGTCGCCGCCGAGCTGGCCCGCATCGACGCCGTGGCGGGCCTCGCCATCGCCGCCGCCCGCGACGGCGACGCCGGACCCGACGGCCCGGGCCTGCTGCACGTCCTGATCGAGGCGGCGGGAACGCGCCCCGAGTACACCGACCGGCTGATCCGCGACGAGCTGGTCACCCTGCTGGTCGCCGGTCACGAGACCACCGCCACCACCCTGACCTGGCTCCACCTCCTCCTGGACCGCAACCCCGGGGCGCGGGAACAGGCCCTCGCCGCGGGCCCCGAAGGCTCACCCGAACGGCGGCAGGCCGTCCAGGCACTCGTCAACGAAACGCTGCGCTTCTACCCGTCCGCCTGGATACTGCCGCGCTGCGCCGCGGAGGACGACGTCCTCGACGGATACGGGATCGAGGCCGGCACCGACGTGCTGGTCTGCCCCTACCTCACCCACCGGGACCCCGGGCTCTGGGAGGACCCCGACCGGTTCGATCCGGGGCGCTTCACCACCCCCGGCCGACGCCCCAACCACCCCGGCAGCTACCTTCCGTTCGGCATCGGACCCCGGGCCTGCCTGGGCCTGCAGTTCGCCCTCCGGGAGTCGACCGCCCTCCTCGAACACCTGCTGCCCGCCCCCGCCCCGCGCTTCCGCTCCACCCCGGCCAAGGCCGCGTACGGCCTCACCGTCCGCCCCGACGGTCCGACCCCCGCGGTGCTGGACGGCTAGCGAAAAACGCTTGGACGCCGCGGGGACCGTCACGGGACACTGCGAACCTTGTCCTTGGGGGTCCGACAAAGCAGGGTTGGAATGGGTTCGCCTGAATCGAGCAAAGGTTCACCGGGCAGGGGTCCGGTGCTCCTCGCACTTCGCTACTACGGACGGGAGTTGGCCCGGCTGCGCCGGCTGACGCTACCCGCGATGCTGCTCCCGGCGATGGGCAACATCGGCATCAACTACATCGCACCACTGGTCGTCGCGAAGCTCGTCGGCCACATCGTCGGGGGCGGCGGTACCGGCATCGACGCGATGCTGCCCTACGTCCTCGGCTTCACCGGTGTACTACTGCTCGGCGAGACGCTGTGGCGCGTCGGACTGCACTGCCTGAACCGGCTCGACGCCCGCGGCATCGAGCAGCTGTACGTGATCGGCATGGACGAACTGTTCGCCAGGGACGCCGCGTTCTTCCACGACAACTTCGCCGGATCGCTGACCAAGCGGGTCCTGAGCTTCGCCTCCCGCTTCGAGGAGTTCGTCGACACCCTGACCTTCTCGGTCATGGGCAGCTTCGTTCCGCTGGTGTTCGCGTCGGTGGTCCTGTGGCAGTACGAACCGCTGCTCGTGGTCGGGCTGTTGGTGATGATCGCGGTGACGGCCCTGTGCGTCGCTCCGCTGATCCGTCGCCGCCAGGCGCTCGTCGCCCAGCGGGAGGAGGCGATCGCCCGGGTCTCGGGGCACGTCGCCGACAGCCTGATGAACATGGACACGGTCCGCGCGTTCGCCGCCGAGGAGCGCGAAGCCGCCGAACACCGCTCCCGCGTCGCGGAGTCGAGGCGGCTGACGCTGCGTTCGTGGGACTACGGCAACCTGCGGATCGACACGCTGGTCGCGCCCATGTCCGTGCTGACCAACGCGCTGGGCCTGGTGCTCGCGCTCTCCCTCGGGGCGGGGGAGCACGGCGTCGAGGGGATCATCGTCGCCTTCACCTACTACGCCAACGCGACCCGGATCATGTTCGAGTTCAACCAGATCTACCGCCGCCTGGAGAGCTCGATGACGGAGGCCGCGCAGTTCACCGAACTGCTGCTGACCCCGCCGACCGTCCTGGACCCGCCCTCCCCGGAACCGCTGCTGTCCCGGGGCGCCGACGTGCGCTTCGAGCGGGTGACCTTCGCCCACGCCGGCGCGAAGCCGCTCTTCGAAGGCCTCGACCTGGACCTGCCCAGCGGGGCGAAGGTCGGTTTCGTCGGCCGGTCCGGCGGGGGCAAGACCACGCTCACCCGGCTGCTGCTGCGGATGACGGACATCGACGCCGGCCGGATCCTCATCGGGGGCCAGGACATCAGCAGGCTGCGCCAGGCCGAACTGCGCAGCCTGATGGCCTACGTGCCGCAGGACCCGGCGATGTTCCACCGCACACTGCGCGACAACATCGCCTTCGCCCGGCCGGACGCCACCGACGCCGAGATCCGCCGCGCCGCCGAGGCCGCGCACGTCACGGAGTTCGCCGACGCGCTCCCCGACGGCTTCGACACCATGGTGGGCGAGCGCGGGGTGAAGCTGTCCGGCGGCCAGCGCCAGCGGGTCGCCCTCGCCAGGGCGATCCTGCGCGATGCGCCGATCCTGCTGCTCGACGAGGCGACCAGCGCCCTGGACTCCGAGAGCGAGGTCCTCGTCCAGGACGCGCTGTGGCGGCTCATGGACGGGCGGACGGCGCTCGTGGTGGCACACCGGCTGAGCACGGTCGCCGGCATGGACCGGCTCGTCGTCCTCGACCGCGGCCGGATCGTCGAGCAGGGCACGCACCAGGAGCTCCTCACGGCGGACGGGGCCTACGCGAAGCTGTGGCAGCACCAGTCGGGCGGATTCCTGGAGGACACCCCCGCGACGACCGAACTGCGCCCCTGATCCGCACCAGCGGGGAGCGGAGCGGCGGCGGCTATCCGCCGTCGGCCGGGCGGCCGGCGTGGAGTTCCAGGGGGCCGGCGCCGGTGGTGCGTGCGGTGAGGCAGGCCTTGATGCGGCGGCGCAGGGCCGGCTTGACCAGGGCGGGGAGTTCCGCGGGCGGGACGGTACGCCACTGCAGGAGTTCGTCGGGGGCCAGGCGGATGCGGGCGAGGGAGGGGGCGTCGACGACGCCGCCGTCGTAGAGGAAGCGGACGCGGGCCAGCCGGCCCGGCTTGTGGGCCCAGTCGACGGCGAGCAGCCGCCCCGGCGGGAGGTCGAGGCCGATCTCCTCGCGGACCTCCCGCCGGGCGGCGGCCCGCGGGGTCTCCCCGAGGTCGCTGTCGATGCCGCCGCCGGGCAGGTGCCAGCGGCGGGTGTTCCCGTACGCCGGCTGCACGAGCAGGATCCGGCCCTCGGCGTCCGTGAACAGCACGCTCGCCGAGGTCAGCGCCTTGGGGCGGTGGGCCAGGTGGCCGGCGGCGCCGAGGGTCCCGGTGTGTTCGAGGGCGAGGCGGTCGGCCGGCTCCAGGCCGGCCGGGGAGCCGGGCTGGGGCACGCCGTCGACGAGGTGGGCGAAGGAGCCGGTGCGCAGGGCGGCCAGGCCGGCGCGCAGCCGGCGGGCGAGGCGGGAGGGCAGGGCGGCGCAGGCCTCGTCCGGCGCCAGCCAGCGCGCCTCGGTGATCTCGCCGTCCGGGAAGGAGATGGCCGCGGCCTCCTCGGGCGACAGCGGGCCGACGAGGTGGACGTGCACGACGAGGGAGCGCCCGAGGAGGCCCGGCCGCCGGGAGTCCACCGCGAGCAGCCGCCCGACGGGCCGGCCGAGGTCGAGCTCCTCCTTCAACTCGCGGGCCAGCCCTTCCTCCGGGGTCTCGGCGTCCTCGACCGTGCCGCCCGGAAGCTCCAGATCCGCCTTGTACGACGTGGTCAGTACGAGGACCCGGCCGCGCGGGTCCAGGACGATCCCGGTGGCGGCGAGGAGCGGGGCGGGCTGGGCGGCGTAGTACTCCCGCACCGCGTCGGGGGAGGGGCGGTCGGGCACGGCGGGCTCCTGTGGGGTGTCGTCAGGCACGGGCCAGCAGCATGCCGCCCATCGTGACCATCGTCGCCGCGACCAGGCCGTCCAGCACCCGCCACGCGGAGGGGCGGGCGAGGAGGCCGCTGAGCAGCCGGGCCCCGTAGCCGAGGGTGCCGAACCAGGTCAGGCTGGCCAGGCCGGCGCCGATGCCGAAGGCCCAGCGCAGGTCCCCGCGGTCGGCGGCGAGGGAGCCGAGGAGCAGGACGGTGTCCAGGTAGACGTGCGGGTTGAGCCAGGTCATCGCCAGGCAGGTCAGCACCGCCCGGCGGCCGGACCCGGCGGCGGCTCCCTCCGCGGTGAGGGCGGCGTCCGGGTCGGGCCGCAGCACCCGGCGGGCCGCGAGGATCCCGTAGCAGATCAGGAATCCGCCGCCGGCCAGTCCCACCACGGTCAGGGCGGCCGGCCAGGCGGTGACGAAGGCGCCGACGCCGGCCACGCCGAGGGCGATCAGGAGCGCGTCGGAGACGGCGCAGATGGCGACCACGGCCAGGACCGCGTGGCGGCGGGCTCCCTGGCGCAGGACGAAGGCGTTCTGCGCGCCGATGGCGACGATGAGGGAGAGTCCGGTGCCGAAGCCGGCGAGGCCCGCCGTGATGATGCCGTGTGTCATGTCTTCGACCGTATGCAGCCGTGTCGATTCAGTACAGCTAAAGATTTTTACGTACCATTAGCGCTTGTGATGGACGAGCTTCCCCTGGACCAGGTGCGGACCCTGCTGGCCGTGGTGGACGAGGGCACCTTCGACGCGGCCGCGGCCGCCCTGCACGTGACGCCCTCCGCCGTCAGCCAGCGGGTCAAGGCCCTCGAACAGCGGACCGGGCGGGTGCTGCTGATGCGGTCGAAGCCGGTGCGGGCCACGGAATCGGGGGAGGTCGTGGTCCGGTTCGCCCGCCAGCTGGCCCGGCTGGAGCGCGACGCGCGGGCCGAGCTGGGGATGGCCGCCGAAGGGGCGGGGCCGCTGCGGCTGCCGATCGCGGTGAACGCGGACTCCCTCGCCACCTGGTTCCTGCCGGCGCTGACGCGGGTGCCGCAGGATCCGCCGGTCTGCCTGGAGCTGCACCGCGAGGACGAATCGCACACGACAACGCTGCTGCGGGAGGGGCAGGTGATGGCGGCGGTGACCTCCTCGCCCGATCCGGTGGCGGGGTGCGGCGTACGGATGCTGGGGCTGGCGCGGTACCTGCCGGTGGCGAGCCCGGAGTTCGCGGCGCGCCACCTGGCGGGGGCGCCGGAGCGGGACCTGAGGCGGGCGCCGACGATCGTCTTCGACCGGAAGGACGAGCTCCAGGACGCCTTCGTGCGGTCGTTGACCGGGGACGCGACGGGCGGGGCCGGGCCGGTGCGGCACCACGTGCCGACCTCGGAGGGGTTCCGCGACGCGGTGGTCGCCGGGATGGGGTGGGGGCTGGTGCCGGAGCAGCAGGCGCAGCCGCTGGTGCGGACGGGGGAGCTGGTCCTGGTGGTTCCGCGGCGGCCGATGGACGTGCCCCTGTACTGGCAGCAGTGGAAGCTGGACTCGCCGGTGCTGTCGACGGTGGCCGAGGTGATCGCGGAGGCCGCGGGGGAGGCCCTGCGGAGTCCCGCGCCGGACACCCCCTAAGCTGCCCACCATGGAGTCCTACACGATCGGCCAGGCGGCGCGGCTGCTGGGCGTCAGCGTCGACACGGCGCGCCGCTGGGCGGACGCCGAGCGGTTCCCGACCCGCCGCGAGGGCGCGCGGCGCATGGTGGACGGGCCGGACCTGGCCGCGTTCTGCGTGGAAGCGGCGCAGGAGGGCGGCGACGGCGAGCAGGCCCCCTACACCTCGGCGCGCAACGCCTTTCCCGGGATCGTCACCGGGGTGAAGCTCGGTACGGTCGACGCGCAGGTGGAGATCCAGGCCGGGCCGCACCGCATCGTGTCGCTGTTGACGCGGGAGGCCGTGGAGGAACTAGGCCTGGAGGTGGGCGCCCGGGCCACCGCGCGCGTGAAGTCGACCAGCGTGTTCATCGACCGGACCTGAGCGGGGCCTCGGCGGACCTGCCCGGGCGGACGCGGGCGGAGCCCTGGCGGGAGCCGTGCGGCGGCGGTGGCAGACTGGCCGCTGATCTGCCCGAAGAGGAGTACGCCGTTGTCCATGTTCAGCACCCTGCGCCGGGCCGTGCGCCGCGGCTACCGGCGGGCCGTCGACCTCAGCCACCCGGCCCGCTCCCCGCTCGGCAGCGCCGTGGTCAACTGCGTGGTCTACCGGGACGGCGTGCGGCAGGACGGCTGCGCGGAGGCCGAGGAGGCGCTGCACCGGGTCCGCAAGACGGGCGAGGGCTTCGTGTGGATCGGCCTCCACGAACCGGACAAGGCGGAACTGGCCGGGCTCGCCGAGCTGTTCGGCCTGCACCCGCTGGCCGTCGAGGACGCCGTGAACGCACACCAGCGCCCCAAGATCGTGCGGTACGACGACACGCTGTTCTCCGTCTTCAAGACCGTGCGCTACGTCGAGCACGAGGAACTGACCGCGACCAGCGAGGTGGTGGAGACCGGCGAGCTGATGGCCTTCACCGGTGAGGACTTCGTCATCACCATCCGGCACGGCGGCCGCGGCACCCTCGGCCCGGTCCGCGAGGCGCTGGAGGCCGAACCGGAGCAGCTGGCGAAGGGGCCGGCGGCCGTGCTGCACGCCATGGTCGACCACGTCGTCGACGACTACACCGCCGTGACGGACGCGGTGCAGAACGACATAGACGCCGTCGAGACCGCGGTGTTCAGCGAGTTCGGCGGCCGCGGCGACGCCGGGCGGATCTACCAGCTCAAGCGCGAACTCCTGGAGCTGCGGCGGGCGGTGGCGCCGCTGAGCCGGCCGCTCCAACAGCTGGCCACGCAGCCGATACCGGTCATCCCGCCGGAGATCCGCGCGTACTTCCGGGACGTGGAGGACCATCTGACCCGCGCCACCGAGCAGATCGGCGCCTACGACAACCTGCTCGACTCGATCCTCCAGGCCCACCTCGCGCAGGTGACCGTCGCCCAGAACGAGGACATGCGCAAGATCACCGCGTGGGCGGCGATCGTTGCCGTCCCGACCATGGTCTGCGGGGTCTACGGCATGAACTTCGACCACATGCCCGAACTGCACTGGACGTACGGGTACCCGCTCGTCCTCGGCGTCATGGCGGTCGCCTGCTTCGCGATCCACCGGGGCTTCCGGCGCAACGGCTGGCTCTGACGGCCCGCGAAAACCCTGGTGAGGGCGGTCGGGGCCGCCGGTAGGGTCCGCCTGTCACTGATGATCACAGGGAACGGGCGGGTCGGACATGGAACGGCAAGCGGCGGAGGCGGACGGTGGCGCGGCGGTCGGTGGCGCGGCGCTCGGCGGCGCACCGGACGGCGGTGTATCGGACGCCGACGCACTGGTCGGTGAGCGCGTGCGGCTGGAGCCGCTCGCCCACCGGCATCACGACGGGCTCTGCGAGGCCATACGCGACGGGAAGCTCTGGGAGCTCCCGGTGACGATCGTCCCGCACCCGCGGGACGTTCCCGCCTTCATCGACGACGCGCTGGCGGCGCGCGAGGCGGGCACGCAGATCGCGTACGCGACGGTGGACCTCGCGACCGGCAGGATCGCGGGCTCCACCCGGCTCATGATGATCAACACCCAATTCCGGCGGCTGGAGATCGGTTTCACCTTCCTCGGCGCGTCCTGGCAGGGGACCGGGCTGAACACCGAGGCCAAACTCCTCATGCTCAGCCACGCCTTCGAGGCGATGGGCATGAACCGGGTCGAGCTCCTCACCGATGTGCGCAACAGCCGTTCGCGGGCGGCGATCGCGCGGCTCGGCGCCACGCACGAGGGAGTGCTGCGCCACCACATGGTGATGCGCGACGGGTGGATCCGGGACACCGCCGTCTACAGCATCACGCGCCCCGAGTGGCCGGACGCCAAGCGGGCCCTGCGGGAACGTGTGCGGGGGGCTTGACGGTTCACGGATTCCGGCACGGGTCTTGAGGGCTTGCGAACTCTGGTAGTAAAGTTTCCTAACGAAACCGGGAACGCCTCAACTACCCCACGGAGGCCTTGTGTTGACCCCCCACCGCAAGAAGATGCTCGCGATCGGCGCCGTGCTAGGCAGCGCGCTCATCGCCGTACCGGTCACCGCCCACGCGACCGCCCCGGCCCCCGTCACCGCCCCCGCGGTGGCGGCGGCCGCGGGGCTCGACGATCCGGCGAAGAAGGAGATCGCCATGAAGATCGTCTCCAGCGCGGAGAACTCCTCGCTGGACTGGAAGGCGCAGTACAAGTACATAGAGGACATAGATGACGGCCGCGGCTACACGGCCGGCATCATCGGCTTCTGTTCCGGCACCGGCGACATGCTCGACCTCGTCGAGTACTACACCCAGGTCAAGCCGGGCAACGTCCTCGCCAAGTACCTCCCGGCGCTGCGCAGGGTCGACGGCACCGACTCGCACGACGGCCTCGACCCGAACTTCACCAAGGACTGGGCGAAGGCGGCCCAGGACACCGAGTTCAAGAAGGCCCAGGACCACGAGCGCGACCGGGTCTACTTCAACCCGGCGGTCAAGCAGGGCAAAACCGACGGCGTCGGCACCCTCGGCCAGTTCATCTACTACGACGCCATCGTCATGCACGGCGACGGGACCGACTCCACGAGCTTCCGCAACATCCGCAAGCGCGCCCTGTCCAAGGCCAAGCCCCCGTCCCAGGGCGGCAACGAGACCACCTGGCTGAACGCCTTCCTCGACGCCCGCGTCTGGGCGATGAAGCAGGAGGAGGCGCACAGCGACACCAGTCGCGTCGACACCGCGCAGCGGGTGTTCCTGAAGAAGGGCAACCTCAACCTCGACACCCCGCTCGACTGGAAGGTCTACGGGGACTCCTTCCACATCGGCTGACCCGGCGGCAGCGGCGGCCCGGGGCGGATCCCCTCCCGCTCCGGGCCGCGAGGACGTCCGGCCCGGGCCGGCGGTGTCGCAGTGCGATAACGATGTCGGAGCCGCAGAGCCCGGCTTCTGCGGCGGCGAGCCCGCCCGGGGCGGGGACGTTACGGACTTCAGGGGACACGGCGCCTCTCCCGCACCCTGAGTTACGGCTTTCGTCACCGGAAAGCTTGCTGCGGGGCCGATTCGTAACCCTGTTATGTGGCTTGACCGCGCCATAAGCGGGGCATAAGTTCTGCCCCGGCTTGCTCCAGCAGGACGGGCCGGAACACTGTCCTCTGGGGGGACCTGTGCACTACTTCACCGATGTCGTCAAGCGGTACGCCGACTTCAACGGCCGCGCCCGTCGCCAGGAATACTGGATGTACACGCTCTTCTACGCGGCGGCGCTGATCATCTTCCTGATCGTCGACTTCGCGCTCGGCACCTACCCGCTGTTCTACTTCCTCCTCGCGCTCGGCCTCTTCCTCCCCACGCTCGGGGTGGGCGTGCGCCGCCTCCACGACCAGGACAAGTCCGGCTGGTGGATCCTCATCGGCGCCGTGCCCCTCATCGGCTGGATCTGGGCGATCGTCCTGATGGCCACCGAGGGCACCCCGGGCCCGAACCAGTACGGCCCGAGCCCCAAGTCGATCCACGCCTGAGACGCGCGCCGCGCCTGAGACGGGCGCGGGCACCCGTATCGCCGAGCGCCGTCGCCGACCCCACAGGTCGGCGGCGGCGCTCGCGCGTGGAGCACGCGTGACGCGCGTCTCCCGCAGCTCGTGCCAGGGGGCTGTCCTGAGCGGCCCGATCAGGAGATATCTTGATGTCGAGCAATGTTGCAGACGAGAGACCAGACTGTGGAGCGGAGCATCCGGTGACTGACTCGACCATCATCTACACGCACACTGACGAGGCCCCGGCCCTCGCGACGTATTCCTTCCTGCCTGTGATCCAGGCGTACGCGTCGACGGCCGGTGTGAATGTCGAGACCCGTGACATCTCCCTGGCCGGTCGGATCATCGCCAGCTTCCCCGAGCACCTCGAGGAGGGCCAGCGCATCGCCGACGCCCTCGCCGAGCTGGGCGAGCTGGCCAAGACGCCGGAAGCCAACATCATCAAGCTGCCCAACATCTCGGCCTCGATCCCGCAGCTGAAGGCCGCGGTCGCCGAGCTCCAGGGCCAGGGCTACGCCCTTCCCGACTACCCGGACGACCCGAAGTCGGACGAGGAGCGCGAGATCCGCGCCCGCTACGACAAGGTCAAGGGCAGCGCCGTCAACCCGGTCCTGCGCGAGGGCAACTCCGACCGCCGCGCTCCCGCCTCGGTCAAGAACTACGCCAAGGCCCACCCGCACCGCATGGGTGCCTGGACCTCCGAGTCGAAGACGAACGTCGCCACCATGGGCGAGAACGACTTCCGCTC
The DNA here is from genome assembly GCF_042736975.1 of Streptomyces sp. NPDC059989. Classification (NCBI taxonomy): domain Bacteria; kingdom Bacillati; phylum Actinomycetota; class Actinomycetes; order Kitasatosporales; family Streptomycetaceae; genus Streptomyces; species Streptomyces sp. NPDC059989. Next base: position 186,836 of record NZ_JBHWUO010000010.1, on the reverse strand, counting down.
CACCGAGAAGTCCGCCGTCATCGCCGAGGCCGGCAGCCTGCGCATCGAGCACGTGGACGCCGACGGCGCCGCCACCGTGCTGCGCGAGTCCGTACCGGTCCTCGCCGGTGAGGTCGTGGACGCGTCCGTCCTGCACGTCGACGCGCTGCGCACCTTCCTGAACGACCAGATCGAGCGGGCCAAGGCCGAGGACGTCCTGTTCTCCGTGCACCTCAAGGCCACGATGATGAAGGTCTCCGACCCGATCGTCTTCGGCCACGTGGTCCGCGCCTTCCTCCCGACGACCTTCGCGCGCTACGGCGAGACCCTCGCCGCCGCCGGCCTGTCGCCCAACGACGGCCTCGGCGCCATCCTGAACGGCCTGGGCGCCCTGTCCGACGGGGACGCGATCAAGGCGTCCATCGACGCCGAGATCGCCGAGGGCCCGGCCCTCGCCATGGTCGACTCCGACAAGGGCATCACCAACCTGCACGTGCCGTCCGACGTCATCGTCGACGCCTCGATGCCGGCCATGATCCGCACCTCCGGCCACATGTGGGGCCCGGACGGCAACGAGGCCGACACCCTGGCGGTCCTCCCGGACAGCAGCTACGCCGGTGTCTATCAGGTCGTCATCGACGACTGCCGCGCGCACGGCGCCTTCGACCCGGCCACCATGGGCTCGGTGCCGAACGTCGGCCTGATGGCCCAGAAGGCCGAGGAGTACGGCAGCCACGACAAGACCTTCGAGATCGCCGCCGCGGGCACCGTCCGCCTCGTCGACGCCGCGGGCAACGTGGTCCTGGAGCAGGAGGTCGCCGAGGGCGACATCTTCCGCGCCTGCCAGACCAAGGACGCGCCGATCCAGGACTGGGTCAAGCTCGCCGTCACCCGCGCCCGCGCCACCGGCGTCCCGGCCGTCTTCTGGCTCGACGAGGGCCGCGCGCACGACGCGCAGCTGATCGCCAAGGTGCGCACGTACCTCGCCGAGCACGACACCGAGGGCCTGACCATCGAGATCCTCTCGCCGGTCGAGGCCACCGCGTACTCCCTGGAGCGCATCCGCCGCGGCGAGGACACCATCTCGGTGACCGGCAACGTGCTGCGCGACTACCTGACCGACCTCTTCCCGATCCTGGAGCTGGGCACCAGCGCCAAGATGCTGTCGGTCGTCCCGCTGATGAACGGCGGCGGCCTTTTCGAGACCGGCGCCGGCGGCTCCGCCCCGAAGCACGTCCAGCAGCTGGTCAAGGAGAACTACCTGCGCTGGGACTCCCTCGGTGAGTTCCTCGCGCTGGCCGTCTCCTTCGAGCACCTCGCCACCACCACCGGCAACGCCCGCGCCCAGGTGCTGGCCGACACCCTGGACCGCGCGACCGGCACCTTCCTCAACGAGGACAAGTCGCCGAGCCGCAAGCTGGGCGGCATCGACAACCGCGGCAGCCACTTCTACCTCGCCCTGTACTGGGCGCAGGAGCTGGCCAAGCAGACCGACGACGCCGAGCTCGCCGCCTCCTTCGAGGCGCTCGCCAAGACGCTGGGCGAGCAGGAGCAGACCATCGTCGCCGAGCTGATCGCGGTGCAGGGCTCCCCGGCCGACATCGGCGGGTACTACCAGCCCGACGTCGTCAAGGCCGCGGCGATCATGCGCCCGTCCGCGACCTTCAACCAGGCGATCGCGACCCTGGGCTGATCCACCCGGCGGCGGCCGATCCGCGCCGCCGTCGACGCGTTCCGCCCCGGCCGGCCTCGTGCCCGGCCGGGGCGGACCCGTTCGCGGCCCTCACAGCCGGTGGACCCGCTCCTGTTCGAAGCCCAGGGGGGAGCGGCCGGCCGCGAGGATGCGCAGCCCGGGGGCCGTGGCGAGGAGGCCCCGCAGCCAGGCGAGGGCGGCCGGGCCGAGCCGTTCGGTGCCGTCCAGGACGAGCAGCATGTCCCGTTCGGCCAGCCACGAGGCGGCGTTGGCCGTCCCGCACGGCAGGAAGGGCATGCCGGGCACGTGCCCCAGCTCGGCCGTCAGCTCGCGCACGCCGTAGCCGCCGTGGAGCGGGTCCAGGGTGACGACGGCGACCCCGTCGTAGAAGTTGGACGCGAGCCGCCGTGCGATCTCGCGGACCAGCAGGCCGCGCGGCTCGCGGAATCCTCCCGTCACGGTCAGGACGCGCCCCCGCCGGACGGCCGTGAGCAGCCGGGACATCTCGGCGGACGTAGCGGGCAGTGTTCCGGTCGACCCGGATTCCCTCATCGGCACGATGCCCCCCATTGCATGCGTGACCAAGCGCGGCGACAGGGTTTTTTCAAGCCGCGTGACGACGATTATGCGCCACTTGTGCCGTAAGACCAGGGGAATGTCGCATTCCGCCGGAGCTCTCCGCTGCCCCGCAGGTCAGGTCGCCCACGCGGCGCGGTGCACCGGCGCGGGCAGCGCTCGGCTCCCGCCCGCCGGGGGTACCGCGCCGGCTCCGACCGCCTCGCCGAAGCCGCCCGCCCGGCCCGCACCGGCCACCCGGCCCGCCCGCTGCGCGTGGTGGCGCTTGAGGTCCTCCTCCCGGTAGCGCTTCGTCCGGTCGTGCCAGCAGGCGATCCCCGCCATCCACCGCCTCAGCTCCTCGGCGCTGCGGTCCACGGCCGCCCGGGCCGCCGCGTCCAGCCCGAGGTCCGCGTACATGACGGGCAGTTCCTTCTCCGCCACGTGCTCGAACTGCTTCATCCGCGAGGTCATCAGATCGTTCGCGATCCGCAGCGCCGTCGCAGGGTCGCAGCCGAAGAAGTTCTCCACGACGATCAGCAGGTTGTGCAGCTCGCCGTCGTACTCGGCCTCCTTCTGGTACGAGTACACGTCGTTCATGACGGCCGAGTACTCGAAGGCCGCGGACTGCATGGACTGCATCGCCGAACTCGCGTAGACCTCCTCCGGTACGACGTCCAGGTGCGCCAGCCGGGAGAGCGCGATGGTCATCGGCGACCCGAAGGTCACCCGGCGCATCTCCAGGTAGTCCACCGGGTCCGGCACCCGGTTCGCGGCCTGGTTCTCCAGCTCCCAGTGCCAGCCGGCCAGCACCTCGTCCATGGCGTCCCGGAAGATCTTCCGGCCGCGCATCGGCATCGGCCCGGCCGTGCGCCGCCACAGATCGGCCAGCCCCCGCTCCATGGCGTTGGCCGGGGGCGGCGGCGCGGACAGGTCGAGGGGCATGCAGGCCTGCAGCCGCGCCGTCTGCGCCCTGGCGGCGGCCAGGCCGCGGGGGGTGCCGAAGAGCAGCGGATAGGCGTCGTCGGCGTACGTGCCCCAGCTCAGCCAGCCCGCGCTGATGTCCAGGGTCTCCGGCGGGCACTGCGGATCCATGCCCGCCGAGCACAGCGCGAAGTCGTAGTCCCGGGCCTTCTCCTCCCACCAGAGGCCCTCGTCGAGCATGCCCATCCGCCGGTTCCACTCGACGAGCCGCTCCCGGGCGCCGTCCAGGTGCGGATTGAGCACGTTGCGCAGCGGCATGTAGAACTCCGGGATCACCGAAGGGCCCACCGGCCGCGGGGTGTTGCCGTACCGGCGCAGCCGCGGGGCACCGCCGGTCAGTCCCAGCAGCGCCCTGATGTTGGCGCCGGTGGTGCCCAGCCCCGAGGGGCCGCGGAGCCCTTCGGGCAGGCCCGCGTCGGTGCGGCCCGGGCGCCCGTTCATGTACCGGCTGGAGCGCATGTGCCATTCGTGGCCGCCGGACTGCCAGTCCTGCAGCCCGCGGGCGTAGGTCAGGACCGCGAGGACCTCGGCCGGGGTGAGCCCCTTCTCCGCGCACAGCGCGGGCAGTTCGGTGAAGAAGGTGGTCTCGAACTGCTGGAGCCGGGAGGTGAGCAGCTCGTTCAGCCGGTCGGCGGCCTCCTGGGTGGTGCAGCCGAAGAACTTCTCCAGCACCAGCACCCCGTTGCTGAGCTCCCCCTCCGCCCCGGTCTCCCGCTGGTACGAGAACAGGTCGTTGCGGAAGTGGACCGAGTCGGCGAAGCAGTCCCGCAGGACGCGCAGCGCCCGCTCCCCGGCGACGGACGGGGGCACCTCCGCGCCCACCGCGTGCTCGACGAGCCCCGCCGACCAGGGCGCGCCGCCCACCTTGCGGCGCTGTTCCACGTACTCCATGGGGTTGGAGATCCGGCCGATGCTGATGTTGTCGAGCTCCCACAGCGACTCGTGGAGGAGGTTGCGGGTGCTGAGGGTGAAGCGCGCCGTCCAGTCCGCCGAGTGGCCCGGGACCGTACGCCGCCACAGGTCGGCCAGGCCCGCCTCCACGGGGTTGGTGGGCTCGGGCATCGGCGTGCCCGGATCGGCGGGCATGAACAGCGCCAGGCGCTCCAGCGCGTCCCGCCCGCCCGGCCGGTCGCCGGTGCGCTTGAAGCGCTCCAGGAACCAGTCGTCGAAGAAGAACACCCACACGTACCAGTCGGTGACGAGCGAGAGCATCGGCCCGTCGCACTCGGGATGCGTGTAGGCGCACAGCAGCGCGTAGTCGTGCGCTTCCAGGTCGGCGAGGTCCCAGACGCCCGAGCCCTCCAGCATCCCCAGGTCCCGGGCCCAGGCCCGGGTGTGCGTCCGGGCCTGCTCCAGGTGCGGATTGAGCCGCGCGGGGTGCGGCAGGTAGAACTCGGGCAGCTCGAAGGGCTGCTCAGCGGTCATGACCCGGCCCCTCCCGGTCGTCGAACCGGGAGATCTCCACGTTCTCCAGCACCCCGACCGCGTCGGGGACCAGGATGGCCGCGGAGTAGTAGGCGGTCACCAGGTAGGAGATGATCGCCTGCTCGTTGATGTTCATGAAGCGCACCGACAGGCCGGGCTGGTACTCGTCGGGCAGCCCCAGCTGGTGCAGTCCGATGACGCCCTCGTTGTCCTCGCCGGTGCGCAGGACCAGGATCGAGCTGGTCCGCTCCTTCGTCACCGGGATCTTGTTGCAGGGCAGCAGGGGCACCCCCCGCCAGGAGGGGAGCGCATGGCCCTGGAAGTCCACGGTCGCCGGGTACAGGCCGCGCCGGCTGCACTCGCGGCCGAAGGCGGCGATGGTGCGCGGATGGGCGAGGAAGAACTCCGAACCGCGCCTGCGGCTGAGGAGTTCGTCCATGTCGTCGGGGGTGGGCGGTCCGGTGCGGGCGAAGATCCGCTGCTCGTAGTCGGCGTTGTGCAGCAGCCCGAACTCCGGGTTGTTGATCAGCTCGCTCTCCTGGCGCTCCTTCAGTGCCTCGATGGTGAGCCTCAGCTGCTGTTCGGCCTGGTTCATCGGCTGGTTGTAGAGGTCGGCGACCCGGGAGTGCACGCGCAGCACGGTCTGCGCGACGCTGAGCTCGTACTCGCGTGGGCTCAGGTCGTAGTCGACGTACGTGCCGGGCAGCATCACCTCGCCGGTGTGGCCCGCGGACAGGTCCACGGCGTCGCTGCCCTTGCGGCCGACGCGCTCCGCCTCCAGATAGGCCTCGGCGTGCCGGCGCAGCGCGGGGGAGCTGTTCAGGGCCACGTCCCAGTCGCCGCGGTTGAAGGTCATCGTCACCACGTCGGTCAGGGCGCGGGCGGTGAACTCCCAGCGGGCGTCCGGCAGGGGGTGGTGGCCGAAGTGGTCGCCGTCGCTCAGGACGCCGAGGCTGGCCTCGTCCCCGTAGGCGCTGGCGCTGAGCCGCTCGATCCGGCCGTGGGCGACGAGGTAGATCTTGTCGACGGGGTCACCGCGCCGGACGATCACATCGCCCTTGCGGAACTCCTCCTTCACGAACCGCTCGGCGATCGACTCGACCACCCGGTCGTCGGGGAAGTTCCGCAACATCCCCAGCTCGCGCAGCATGGGCGGGATGACACGGAGTTCGGTGCCGGTCTTGACGAAGGTGATGCGGCCGTCGCCGAGGGTGTAGCTGACGGTGCGGTTGACCCGGTAGGTGCCGCCGCCCGTCTGCACCCACGGCAGGATCCTCAGCAGCCAGCGGGAGCTGATGCCCTGCATCTGCGGGGCGGACTTCGTCGTGGTGGCCAGGTTGCGGGCGGCCTCGGTGCTCAGGCTCTGCCGGGCGGCGGCCAGATGATCGGCGGCGCTCACTTCGGCGGCGGGGTCGACGGACATGGCAGGCCTTCCTCTCGGTCAGTCTTCCTGGGCGCGGCGGCGCGGCGGCGCGGGGCGCGGTGGCGCGGGGGCGCGGTGGCCGCCGGCTGGTCGGGGGTCGTGAACGGGGGTGATCGGAAGGAGTGATCCCGCTTCCAGTGATCTGCTGCGCTCCCGTACGCCAGGGGCATGCGGTGTGATCGCGTGCCGCCGAGCGCACACGTCTTAGTTAGGGGCAGGACGGCTTCACCGGCTACGGCGGCCCCGCCCCCACCCTGTTGAATGTCCCATCGCGTTGAAGGGCTGGACGTTTGTACGAGCTGGGCGGTTCTGATGGCCATGCGTGAACCCAACGGACGACTCCGCACCCTCCTCACCGACGCCCGCTGGAGCGGGCAGGACTTCGCCCGCGCCGTCAACGGCGTGGCCGCCGAAACCGGCCTCACCCTGCGCTACGACCGGACCTCCGTCTCCCACTGGCTCGCCGGCACCCGCCCGCCCGCCCATGTCGTCGCCCTCGCCGCCGAAGCGCTCAGCCGGCGGACCGGGCGGCGGGTCAGCCCGGCCGACACCGGGCTCACCCGGCCCGCCGGCACCAGGGTGCGCGACCGCACCGGCGCCGAACCGCGGGGCGCGGACGGCCTCGCGCCGGGCGAAGCCGAGGCCCTGCTCGGCGAGATCCCCGTCTACTCCTCCGCGTGGCGGCCCCCGGGCGGGCCGCCGCCGCCCGGCGGGGCCGGTGCCGCGGCCCCTTCGGCGGGCGGGCGAATCGGGGCGGACCACGTGGCGGCGGCCGAGGCCGTGCTGCCGGTCTTCCGGAACACCGACATGATGTTCGGCAGCGGCCTGGCCCGGCCGGCCCTGACCCGCTACCTCGCGACCACCCTGGCGCCCTGGCTGCGCGCCGCCGCCGCGCCCGCGGTCCGGCACCGGCTGCTGGGATGCGCGGCCAGGCTCGCCTACACCGCGGGATTCCTCTGCTTCGACAGCAACCAGCAGGGCGTGGCCCAGGCGTACTACCGGGCGGCGCTGCGGCTGGGGCAGGAGGCGGGGGATCCGCAGTGCTGGGCGCCCGTACTGCGCGCGATGAGCGTGCAGGCCCATGCGCTGGGCCACCGCAAGCAGGCGTGGGAGCTGGCGGAGGCGGCGGCCCGCGAAGCCGGTCGGCTGCCGTCGCTCCAGGCGGCCTTCGTCACCGGGCAACTGGCCGTGGCGGAGGCGGGCTGCGGCGACCGGCGGGCCGCGGTGGCGCATCTGGCGGAGGCGCAACGGCTGTTGGAGCGCTCGGACGGGCAGCGGGCGGCCATCGGCGACTACCACCACGCCGCCCTGGCCCATCAGGAGGCGGAGGCGCTGGCGGCCCTCGGGGACGTGCGGGGCGCGATAGCCGCGCTCGGCACGTCGCTGCGGCACCGGGCGGGCGGCGAGCGGCGGGCGCGGGCGATCACGACGGCGCGGCTCGCCGAACTCCACCTCGGGCAGGGGCATGTGGAGCGGGCCTGCGGGGTGTGGCACGAGCTGCTCGACCTGGTGCCGCAGCTGGATTCTGCGCGGGTGGAGGAGGCCGTGCGGAGGCTGCGCGGGCGGCTGCAGCCCGTGCGCGGCCACCGCGCGGCCCGTACGCTCCTGGCCCGCCTCCCCTAGCCGGGGCCCGTTCCTGGGGCTCCGCCCCGGACCCCGCGCCTCAAACGCCGGCGGGGCTGGATTTGGCCCGCCCGGGTGGGCCCGTGCGGCTCAAGGATCGGGGCTCCGCCCCGGACCCCGCGCCTCAAGCGCCGGCGGGGCTGGATTTGCCCCGCCCGGGTGGGCCCGTGCGGCTCAAGGATCGGGGCTCCGCCCGGGGAAGGGCCCCGCGCAGCGGAAGGGGTGGTTCAGGAACCCGTGGTGCGGACCGAGCCGGTGCTTGAGCCGGTGGTGTCGCCCAGGAAGCAGGTGACCTCGCGGTCGCCGAAGGCCCAGGTGGTGGACTGCGGGAAGTAGTAGTACATCTCCATCTTCTCGGAGAGCTTGGGCTTCGCGCCCACGTAGTCGGTCAGCTTCGTGCCGGAGCACTTCTCCTCGGCCATCGCGGTGACCTTCTCCGTGCCCGGGTACGCCCCGCCCTCCAGGTCGAAGACGGCGTACGCCTCCGCCTCGTGCGGCTGGTCGCAGGGCACGATGCGCACCGAGAAGGAGGCCTGGCCGCCGTCCTCGTCCTGGTAGTCCGCCAGGTCGCCGCCCGTGTTGAAGCAGTCCCCCATGCGGATGTCGTTGACCTTGCTGGAGCCCGGGTCGGTGACCTGGCCACCGGTGTCGCGCTTCGGCGCGGGACCGTCGTCCAGCGCCCCGGAGAGTCCGAGCGCCACGAGGATCGCGTAGAACGCGATGGTCGCGCCGTGGATGGCGATCGCCGCGATGGCGAGGCCCTTGCCCTGCTCGCCCCGGCTGCGGATCTGCGAGAGGGCCACGATGCCGAGGATCAGCGGGACGAACGGGATCGCGCAGACGAGCGACATGACGAAGGCCACGATCGCCAGGGGGTTGGTCTTCCGCGACGGCATCGGGGGCGGGGCGTACCCGCCGGGCCAGCCCTGAGGGCCGCCGTACGGTCCCGGCTGCGGGTACGGCTCGGGCGACGACGGCGGCTGCGGTGGTATGGACATGCGGGGAGAAGCTCCTTGGTCAAAGCGTGAGACGCAACCAACAGCCAGGCGGTGACTCCGCGGCCGCCGTGTGGGGCCTGCTCGGCGCATGGTGCTGTGCCGCGCCTACGCTACCCCGCGAGGGCAAGGGGAGCTGCCGTGGGGTCGGTCCTCGCCGGGGGAGTGAGACGGTGATGACGGGCTCGGGCCGGTCCTCGTTCCCGGGGGCCCTCAGGCCGGGCCGTGGTAGCGGGGGCTGGTGGCGTGCCATTCCTTCGCCCCGCCCATCCAGTTCCAGACGCCCTCCAGGAACCGGCCCAGCAGCGGCGAGCCGAGCCCGGCCAGGACCGCCGACTCCGCCTCGACGGTCCGCATCACGTCGTCGTGGATCGCCGCCGTCCGGTTCACCGCCTCCTGGAGCGAACAACCCTCCTCCGCCACGATCAGGTTGGGGAGATTGGTGTCCGCGGAATCCTCCCGGGCCATCGAGTACAGGTCGTTCAGGAGGCACGAGGCCACCCCCGCGTACATGTACGTACGCCGCACCCGCACGTCCGCGAACTCCTGCGCCGGCACCTCGTAGCCCCCGACCGGGTCGGTCAGGACCATGCACGGGAAGAAGCCGTTCTCGTACCGGTGCACCAGGTACTCCCACACCGGCGGGCGGCGGCCGGACATCCGCCACTCGGCCTCGTGGTTGTACCCGACGAACATCACCGACAGCTGGTAGCGCAGCCGGGTCACCTGGGTGGGGGAGGCGAACTCGGCGAGGTGGTCCAGACCGGAGCGGAACGCGCGCAGCACCGGCTCGGCCGCCACCCGCTCCTCGAACTGCCGCTCGTAGCGCGGCGGCAGCCGCACCGGGTCCACCACGGCGTGCGCGAGCGCCGACCGCAGGCCGATCAGCGCCGGATCGGGGTCCCGGCCCTCGTCGACCCAGTGGTCGTCGACCGCCCACTCGGAGAGCCCGCACTTGGCGGCGGCCAGCAGCCGGTCCGGATCGTCGCAGTCCGGGTGCGCGAGCATCATCAGCCGGCCGAAGCCGCTGGAGCGCAGCATGTCCAGCCGCCCCTCGTAGATCCCGACCTCGGCGGCCCACCGGACCAGCCGCTCGTCGACCACCTCCGCCAGCGCCGGGTCGTCCCGTACGGCGTCGGGGCAGTACAGCGGGGGGACCACGATGCCGCTACGGGTCCCCGTACGCGCCTCCGTACGGGAATCCGGGACCGGGCCGGCGGCCGCCGTGGCAGGCGGGGCAGGCGGGGCAGGCGGGGCAGGCGGGGCCGGGGCCCGCCTCGGCGAGGTGCCCAGTCCGCTCCGGCCGCCGAGCAGCCGGCTCAGGACGTCCTCCGGTGCGTCGAGGGCGGGAACGGGGGCGCGGTCCATGGGTCCTCCTGCGGGTCGGCACACCCACCCATGGAGCGCGGCCGGTCCGCCGGCCCGGTAGGCCCCGCCGCCTGCCCGCCTGTTGAAGATGCGGCGGCGTTGAAACCCTGCACTGGTGTCCGCACCGCCGGCCGCCCGGCTCCCTCCTCCCGGCTTCGTACTGGCGTACAGGGCTTCAACCCGCCGGGATTTTCAACAGGCCTCCCGGCCCGGGCGGGTACCGCCACCGCCGCCCCGCGCCCCACCGTGAGCCGTGCGGAGAGCAGAGCCTTGCCGCACGCCGCATGCTCCTCGTGGACCGACGCAGGGAGGAACCCCGCATGACCTCGCAAGCGCCGCCGCCCCTGGACCCCGCCGACGAACGTCAGCTGAGCCTGAGCACCGCCGCGGCCCGCAATCTGGCGACGACCACCAAGTCCGTTCCCCAGATGCAGGGCATCAGTTCGCGCTGGCTGCTGCGCATGCTGCCCTGGGTGCACCTCGGCGCCGGCACCTACCGCGTCAACCGCCGCCTCACCCACGCCGTCGGCCGGGGCCGGGTCTCCTTCGTCCAGACCGGCGCGGACGACGTACGCATCCTCGCCCCCACCCTCACCGAGCTCCCCGCCCTCAAGGGCTACGCCGACAGCGGCGTGCTCGACGAGCTGGCGCTGCGCTTCGTCAAGCGCGACCTGCGCGCCGGTGACGCCCTCGTGGACGCCGGCGCCGCCGTCGACGAGGTGTTCGTCATCGCCCACGGCCGCTTCGAGAAGCGGGCGGAGGGCAAGTACGGCGGGACCGAACTCCTCGGCGTGGTCGCCGACGGCGACCAGCTCGGCGACGACGCCCTCGGCCAGACGGACCCGCGCTGGGGCTACGCCGTCCGGGCCGCCACCGCCGCCACCGTCATGGTGCTGCGGTGGAGCTCCTTCCAGGAGGTGCTGGGGCGCTCCGCGACCCTCCGCGCCCACCTGGAGCAGTACGTCGAGAACGGCCGCCGGCCCGTCAACCGGCGCGGCGAGGCCGACATCGAGCTCTCCTCCGGCCACGAGGGCGAGGCCGTGCTCCCCGCCACCTTCGTCGACTACGAACTGCGGCCGCGCGAGTACGAGCTCAGCCTCGCCCAGACCGTGCTCCAGATCCACACCCGCGTCGCCGACCTCTACAACGACCCGATGAACCAGTTCGAACAGCAACTGCGCCTGACCGTCGAGGCGATGCGCGAGCGCGAGGAGTCGGAACTCCTCAACAACCGCGATTTCGGGCTGCTCCACAACGCCGACTACGGACAGCGCATCAGCACCTGGTCCGGCCCGCCCACCCCCGACGACATGGACGACCTGCTCAGCATGCGCCGCGGCACCCGCTTCTTCCTCGCCCACCCCAAGGCCATCGCCGCCTTCCTCCGCGAGTGCAACAAGCGCGGCATCTCCCTCGACACCGTCGACGTCCACGGCAAGCAGGTGCCCTCCTGGCGCGGCATCCCCCTGCTGCCCTGCGGGAAGATCCCGGTCGTCGGCGGCCACACCAGCTCCATCTTGGCCCTGCGTACCGGCGAGGAGAGCGAAGGGGTCGTCGGCCTGCGACCGGCCGCGATCCCCGAGCAGATCGAACCGGGCCTCAACGTCCGCTGCATGGGCATCGACCAGAAGTCGGTCATGTCCTACCTGGTCAGCTCCTACTACTCCACGGCGATCCTCGTCCCCGACGCCATCGGGATCCTCGAGAACGCCGACATCGCCTCTACGCGCACCTGACCGGCCGGCCCCGCCTCGGGCGTAGTTCCCGTCGGCCGTGTGACGTACGTGTCCGCGCCCCGGCTCCGGCGGCGGTTGTCCGGAGGCCGGTCATCGGCTCTACTGCTGTGCAGCCCCGCCGTTGGGGCATATGCGCGGGAGGGACTCCAGGATGACAACGGACCGGCGATCGGACCGGCGACCGGACCGGGTGCCGGGCGGGCGACCGGACCGGCGGGCTCGGCGGTCGGCGGCCCGTCCCGTGTCGCACCGGCGCAGGCCGGGCTTCCGGGGCCGCCGGCCCCTGTTGGCCCTCCTGATCTCCGCCTTCCTCCTCGTCGGGGTCTGCGCGGCCACCGGCATGGCCTGGGACCCCTTCGGCTCGGCCTCCGCACAAGGCGGTCCGGCCCCCGCCATCGGCGCCCCCCGGTCCACCGGGCCGGCCGTCGGCCCCACCCCCGGCGCCTCAGACCAGGCCACCCCGCAGCAGCCCGCGCCGAGCCCGTCGCCCACCAAGGGCACCACGGCCAAGGGCGATTCCCACGGCACCGTGGACACCGGCGCCGAACGCCCCGCCGGCGCCCTGCCCTTCGACATGCCGGCACCGGCGGCCCTGCGCTCCGGCGCGGCGGGCCGGAAGCTGGTGTTCGCCCACTACTTCACCCCGTACCCGCTCTCCCTCGACAACGCCGGCGCGGACGGCGACTACTACACCCGCCACTACCTCGACCCGGACGGGGAGAGCCGCAAGCACGAGAAGTACGGCGGCCTGCTGCGCGACCGGCCACTGCCCGTGGCACCGAAGGGCGGCGACTGGGAGTACGCCAACCTCCAGCAGGAGGTGCGCACGGCCCGCGCGGCCGGCATCGACGGCTTCACCCTCGACATGCTCTCCCTCTCCGGCAAGAACTGGGACCGCTCCAACCTGCTGATGGCGGCGGCCCACTCGGTGGACCCGGCCTTCAAGATCATGCTGATGCCGGACATGACCTCGCTGAAGACCGACGACCCGGGCGTGCTCGCCGACGCCATCGCCGCCCTCGGCGACGCCCCGGCCGCCCACCGGCTCCCCGACGGCCGGCTCGTCGTGTCCCCCTTCAAGGCGGAGGCGAAGAGCGCCTCCTGGTGGACCGAGGTCATCGCGCTCCTCGCGTCCCGGCACCAGGTCCGCACCGCCTTCGTCCCGCTCTTCCTCGACTTCGGCGCGCACAACGGGGAGTTCGCCCCGATCAGCTACGGATTCTCCGAGTGGGGCAGCCGCAGCTACGTCGGCCAGGAGAGCAACACCCGCGACGTCCGGCGCGCGCACGACATGGGCAAGATCTGGATGCAGCCCGTGTCCGTCCAGGACGCCCGCCCCAACCAGGGCATCTACGACGAGGCCGGCAACACCGCCACCCTGCGCTCCACCTGGACGCACGCCATCGAGGACGGCGCCGACTGGGTGCAGCTGACCACCTGGAACGACTACTCCGAGGGCAGCCAGTTCGCGCCCTCCCTGCACAACGGCCACGCCTACCTGGACCTGACCTCCTACTACCTGACCAGGTTCAAGACGGGCAGCTGGCCGAAGATCGTCCGCGACACGCTGTACCTCACCGCGCGCACCCAGTTCGCGGACGCCGATCCGACGGGCGGCCAGTCGCTGCTCATGTCGGTGCGCAAGGGCAGCGCCGCGCCCCGGGACACGGTGGAGGTGCTCAGCTTCCTCACCGGGCCGGGAACCGTCCGTACGGCCGTCGGACCGGCCGAGGCCACCCACGAGGCCCCCGCCGGGATCCACTCCGAGCTGCTGCCGCTGAAGCCGGGCGGCGCCTCGGCGCGGCTGGTGCGGGGCGGGAAGACCCGGGCGGAGGTGGAGCTGCCGTATCCGGTGGACCACACGGTGGAGGTCCAGGACCTCCAGTACTACGCGGCCACCAGCGGACGGGCGTCGTAAGGCCGCGTCCCGCGAGGGGCGGGGTGTCGGCGGCCGCGCGGCCGGGAGATGATCCCCGGGACACCCGCGCCGCACACCCGGAGGTCCCGTGAACCAGCCGCCGCACCAGGCCGCTCCGCCGCACCCCGCCGCCCAGCCCCCCGCCGCGTTCCCCGGCGGGCCCGAGCTCTTCCGGCTCGACCCCGGCGTCGCCCACCTCAACCACGGCTCCTTCGGCGCGGTGCCCGTCCCCGTCGAGGAGGTCCAAGCGGGCCTGCGCGCCGAGGCGCACGCCGATCCCGATGCCTTCTTCCTCGCCGTCTCCGACCGGCTCGCGGAAGCCCGCGCCCGGATCGCCGCGCACCTCGGCGCCGACCCCGACGGCCTCGCCTTCATCTCCAACGCCACCGAGGGCGCCAACCTCGCCCTCGACGCCATCCCCTTCGCCGACGGCGACGAGATCCTGGTCACCGACCACGGCTACGGCACCGTCGTCGCGGCCGCCGCCCGCCGCGCCCCGGTCACCACCGTCGCCCTGGACCCCCACCTACCCGACGAGGACGCCGTACGGGAAACCGTGCTGGCCGCGCTGACGCCCCGTACCCGCGTGGCCGTACTCGACCACGTCAGCTCGCCCACCGCCCGGCTGATCGCGGGCCCCCGGCTCCTCGCCGACCTGCGGGAACGCGGGGTCATCACCGTCATCGACGGGGCGCACGCCCCCGGCATGCTCGCCGACCCGCTCGCCGGCGGCGCCGACTTCTGGTTCGGCAACCTCCACAAATGGGGCTACGCCCCGCCCGGCAGCGCCCTCCTCGCCGTCGCCCCGCAACACCGCCACCGGGTCCGGGCCCTCGTACCGTCCTGGGAGGACCAGCACGGATTCCCCCGCTCCGTGGAGTACCGCGCCACCGCCGACTACACCGGCTGGCTCGCCGCCCCCGAGGGCCTCGACCTCCAGGACCGCCTCGGCGCGGACCGGGTCCGGGCCCACAACAGCGCCCTCGCCGAGCACGGCGCCGCGCTGCTCGCCGGGATCCCCGGGCTGACCGCGCTCCCGCACACCGCGGGCCTCGCCATGCGCGCCCTGCGCCTGCCGCCCGGCGTCGCCGAGACCGTGGAGGACGCCCGGGCGCTGCGCGAGGAGATCGCGGCGCGGGAGCGCGTCCGGGTGCTGATCTGGCCCTGGCCGGGCGGCGGCGGCATCCGGGTCTGCGGGCAGGTCTACAACCGGCCCGAGGAGTACGAGCGCCTCGCCGCCGTCCTGCCGCGCTTCCTGAAGTGACGCGGGTCAGCCGCGGCGGAGCAGGTACGTGTCCATGATCCAGCCCTTGCGGGTGCGGGCCTCGGTCCGCAGCTCCTCGATCCGGCCGGCGACCTCCGCCAGCTTCCCCGAGACCAGGATCTCGTCCGGGGTGCCCACGTAGGCCCCCCAGTAGATGAAGAGGTCCTGGTCCAGGTGGGCGGTGAAGGCGTGCCGCGCGTCCAGCATCACCACCACGTCGTCCACGTCCTGCGGCCAGCCCTCGGCGAGCCGCCGCCCGGTGGTGATCTGGACCGGCCGGCCGACCCGGTTGAGGTTGGTGCGGTGCCGGGCCAGCAGTGCGGAGACGCTGCTGATGCCGGGCACGACCTCGTGCTCGAAGGCCACCCGGCCCCGCTCCAGCACCTCGTCGAGGATGGCGAGCGTGGAATCGTAGAGCGAGGGGTCGCCCCACACCAGGAACGCCCCGGTCTCGCCCTCCGCCAGGTCCTCCGCGATGAACCGCTCGAAGAGCTCGGCCCGCGCGCTGCGCCAGCCGTCCACCGTCGGGGTGTAGTCGGCGGGGGTCCGGTCCCGGTCCGGGTCGCGGCCCTCCACCAGCCGGTGGCCGGGGCGGGCGTGCTCGTCGAGCATCGCGCGCCGCAGCCCGGTCAGATCCGCCTTCTCCTCCCCCTTCTCCAGGATGAGGAATGCGTCCGCCGCGCCGATCGCCTTGACCGCCTGGAGGGTCAGGTGGTCCGGGTCGCCCGCGCCTATGCCGATCACTGAGAACTTCTTCACCCGGCTATTCTGCCCGTCATGCGCGTCGCCCTGTTCGTCACCTGCGTCAACGACGCGCTGTACCCGCGGACGGGCATCGCCGTCGTACGCCTCCTGGAGCGCCTCGGGGTCACCGTGGACTTCCCGGCGGCCCAGAGCTGCTGCGGGCAGCCGCAGTACAACACGGGCTACCGGCGCGAGGCGGAACCGCTGGTGCGGCGCATGGCGGAGGCCTTCGCCGGGCACGAGTACGTGGTCACCCCCTCCGGGTCCTGCGCCGCCATGATCCGCGAGCACTACCCGCGGATCGGCCGCCGCGCGGCGGGGGAGGGGCGGGGCGAGGAGCTCGCGGACGCCGCCCGCTCGCTGGCCCCGCGGGTGTACGAGCTGACCGAGTTCCTGGTCGACGTGCTCGGGGTGACCGACGTGGGCGCGTACTTCCCGCACACCGTCACCTACCACCCCTCCTGTCACGGGCTGCGCAGCCTCGGGCTGGGGGACCGGCCGCGGCGGCTGCTGGCCGCCGTCAAGGGCCTGGACCTCGTGGAACTGCCCGGGGCCGAGGAGTGCTGCGGCTTCGGCGGCACCTTCGCCGTCAAGAACCCGGACGTATCGGCCGCGATGGGCACCGACAAGATCGGCAGCGCGGCCGCGACGGGCGCCGAGGTGCTGTGCGGCGCCGACAACTCCTGCCTCGCCCACCTCGACGGCCTGCTGCGCCGGGCCGACTCCCCGGTGCGGGCCCTGCACCTCGCCGAGATCCTGGCCGCCACGGAGGAGGACCCCCTGCCATGACGGGTACGTATCTGGGCATGCCCGCCTTCCCCGCCGCCGCGCGGGAGGCCGTACGGGACGACGTGCTGCGCGCCAACCTCCGGCACGCCACGCACACCATCCGCGACAAGCGGGCCCGCGCGGTCGCCGAACTGGAGGACTGGGACCGGCTGCGCGCCGCCGGCAAGGCGGTCAAGGACCACACCCTGCGCCATCTCGACCGCTACCTGCTGCAGTTGGAGGCCTCGGTCACCGCGGCCGGCGGCACCGTCCACTGGGCGGCCGACGCCGACGAGGCCAACCGCATCGTCACGGACCTGGTCCGCGCCACCGGGGAGCGGGAGGTCGTCAAGGTCAAGTCCATGGCCACCCAGGAGATCGGCCTCAACGAGGCACTGGAAGCGGCCGGGATCGCCGCCTACGAGACCGACCTCGCCGAGCTCATCGTCCAGCTCGGCCACGATCGGCCCTCCCACATCCTGGTCCCGGCCATCCACCGCAACCGGGGTGAGATCCGCGACATCTTCCGTGCGGAGATGGGGAGTTGGGGCCGCCCGGCGCCGGAAGGGTTGGGTGACGACCCCCGCGAACTGGCCGAAGCCGCCCGCCTGCACCTGCGCGAGAAGTTCCTGCGCGCCAAAGTCGCCGTCTCCGGGGCCAACTTCATGGTCGCCGAGACGGGCACGATGGTCGTCTTCGAGTCCGAGGGCAACGGCCGGATGTGCCTGACCCTGCCCGAGACCCTGATCTCCGTCGTGGGCGTGGAGAAGGTCGTCCCGACCTTCCGCGACCTGGAGATCTTCCTCCAGACCCTGCCCCGCTCCTCGACGGCCGAGCGGATGAACCCGTACACGACCATGTGGACGGGGCTGGGGCCGTCGAAAGGGGCGGACGGCGACGGGCCGGCCGCCTTCCACCTCGTCCTCCTCGACAACGGCCGCACCGACACCCTCGCCGACGAGGTGGGCCGCCAGGCCCTGCGCTGCATCCGCTGCTCCGCCTGCCTCAACGTCTGCCCCGTCTACGAACGCGCCGGCGGCCACGCGTACGGCTCGGTCTACCCCGGGCCGATCGGCGCCATCCTCAGCCCCCAACTGCGGGGTACGGGAAGCGAGATCGACGCCTCGCTGCCGTACGCCTCCACCCTGTGCGGGGCCTGCTACGAGGTCTGCCCGGTCGCCATCGACATTCCCGAGGTCCTCGTCCACCTGCGCGAACGGGTGGTCCAGGGCGGCCCGGTGACGCGCGACGGCATCCGCGTACGCCTCCGCCCGGCGCACGGCCACACCGCCGAACGGGCCGCCATGCGCGCCGCCCGGCTGCTCCTGGACCGCCCGGGCGCGCTGCGCGCGGGCGAGCGGCTGCTGGCCCGGGCCCGCCGGCTGGCGCCCCGCAGGCTGCCCGGCCCGGGCCGGGCCTGGACCGACACCCGCGAACTCCCACCCGTCCCGGCGCAGTCCTTCCGCGACTGGTGGACCGCCCGCGAACGGGAGACCCCGCAGTGAGCAGCAAGGACCGCATCCTGGCCCGCATCCGCCGCGCCGTGCCCGACCCGGGCCCGTACCCGGGTCCCGACGCGGAGATCCCCCGGGACTACCTCCGGGTGCACGGCTCCCGCACGCCGGCCGAGAGCGCCGACCTCCTGGCGGCCAACCTGGCCGAATACCGGGCGAAGGTGCACCGCACCGACGAGGACGGGCTCGCGCCGCTGCTGATGCGCCTCCTCGCCGAACGCGGTGCCCGGACGGTCATCGTCCCGCCCGGTCTGCCTCCGCACTGGCTCTCGGCCGCCGATCAGACCCGCGTCCCCGACCGCGCCGGGTCCACCCCCGGCGAACTGGACGCCGTCGACAGCGTCGTGACCGGCTGCGCCCTGGCCATCGCCGAGACCGGCACGATCGTCCTCGACGGGAGCCCCGACCAGGGGCGCCGGCGCATCACCCTCGTCCCGGACCACCACATCTGCGTGGTCCGCGTCCCCGAGCAGCTGGTCGACTCGGTCCCGCAGGCCCTGTCCCGCCTCGACCCGGCCCGCCCCATGACGTGGATCTCCGGTCCCTCCGCCACCAGCGACATCGAACTCGACCGGGTGGAGGGGGTGCACGGCCCCCGCACCCTGGAAGTGATCCTCGTCGGCGCACAATAGGGGCATGCCCTCCCACATCGCGCTCACCGCCCTCGTGGTCCACGACTACGACGAGGCCATCGACTTCTACACCCGCGCCCTCGGCTTCGACCTCGCCGAGGACACCGCCCGCCCGGACGGCTCCCGCTGGGTCGTGGTCCGCCCGCCCGGCGCCACCGAATCCGCCCTCCTCCTGGCCCGCGCGAAGGACGACGCCCAGCGCTCCCGCGTCGGCGACCAGACCGGCGGCCGCGTCGGCTTCTTCCTCTACACCGACGACTTCGCCCGCGACCACGCCCGGATGACCGCCGAGGGCGTCCGCTTCCTGGAGGAGCCGCGCCACGAGGCGTACGGCTCCGTCGCGGTCTTCCAGGACCTCTACGGAAACCGCTGGGACCTGCTCCAGCCCGCTGCGTAGGCCTCGCGGTCGGCCAGGGGGTCAGGCGGGGCCCGGCGGGCCGATGAGCGTCGGCGCCTCGCCCGCGGCGTCGATCCGCTCGCCGGCCTCCACCCGGTTCGCGAGGTCCCGGGCCCACCCGACCAGCCCCGCCACGCCGATCCCGTACGCATCGCCGCGCCCGGCCAGCCCGTCGGCCCCCCGCAGCAGCAGCCGCGCCCCGCCGACGGCGTTCCCGCGCGCGGCGTGCGTCAGCCCGACCGCGAGTTGGGCGAGCCCCCGCCAGAGCGGAGCCTCGCCCTCCGGACCGGACTTCCAGGCGTCCTCGAACACCTCGTGCGCGTGGAACGGCATCCCGGCGTCCAACAGCCGCTGCGCCTCCGCGACGGTCTCCCCGGGCGACCGCACCACCCCCTCGGGCTGCCGCTCCACCCCGGGCACCCCGTACGGCAGCGGCCGCCCCAGCCCGTCCCTGGGCCGCGCACTGCGCGCCCGCCCCTCACCGTCCCGATCCCTTGCGTTCACCCCCTCATCCTGCCCCGCCCCGATTACCGGTGCATGCGCACCCCTCTGTGTGGGGTAATGTTCTGCATGTGCCGCCGGGACGGGGGAAACCCCAGATCAGAAGCACAACGGGACGTGGCGCAGCTTGGTAGCGCACTTGACTGGGGGTCAAGGGGTCGCAGGTTCAAATCCTGTCGTCCCGACCATGCTTCATGCAGGTCGGAGGCCGTTCTCTCACACGTGAGAGGACGGCCTTTTCCATGCCCGGAGTCCTGGTGGTCGCAGTGTGGTCGCACGCCCGGTTCGGGGCAGGTCTGCCATGGTGCTGAACATCGTGGCGGCGAGGTGCCGCAGGTCGTGAACGGTGATGCGGGGAACGCCGGCTTCGTCGGACAGTTTCCGGAGCCGGTCGAGCACGCCCTGAGGGCGGAGTGGCCGTCCGTCGGGTCTGCAGAACACGAGTTCGGCGAACCGATCATAGGGATCGCCGCGGGAGCGGGTTTTTGACTGGGCCCGGTGTTGGAGTGCGGTGGCGACGCGGGGTGAGATGGCGACCCAGTTCTCGCTGGCGCGCGTCTTCGGGCTGGTGATGGCGAGGTGGTTGTTGTCGATTGCCGAGAGGGTGCAGCGGACGTAGAGAACCCGTTCGGGCGGGTGGACGTCGTGCCAGTGAAGCCCCAAGGCCTCTCCTTTGCGCATGCCGGTGCCCATGAGGAACTCGAACAGGTCGGCCATGTCCGGGTCTGCCTGATGGCGGTGCTGGAGGAAGCGGACGGCCTCGTCCGCGGTCCAGATCCGCCGCTCTGGCGACGGTGGACGGTGAAGAGCCGGTGGGCTGGCTGGGTTGTGGGGGAGGCGGTGTTGGCGGACGGCGTCGCCGAGAGCACTGGAGAGGGTGGCCAGGCAGCGGTAGAGGGTGGTCTTGCCGCGGCCTGCGGCGAGCTCGGCGGTGACGAAGGCCGCGATGTGACGGTGTCCGAGCTCGTCCAGCTTGAGGGTGCCGAAGGCGGGCGCGAGGTCGTTGTGGTCGTCGAAGCCGCCTTGCACGGTCGTCCGGTGGCGGCGTGGGGCCGGGACATCGACTGCAAAGGTCCACGTCCCGTGGTGACCGTCGGTGAGCAGGTGGGGGAGTGCGCTCCGAGCTGGTGATGCAGTGTGTCCCGGCAGCCACATCTGCGGTAGATGCGGCCACGGTCGGCGGTGGTGCGCATGGGGATCGCCTCCAGGAGGCGGAGGAAGGGCCGACACTTCCAGTCTCGTGCGACCACATGCGACCACCACGCTCCTCACGCCGGCCGTGACCAGCACGTTTCCCTTGACCGGGCGAAGGGTGGCGGCTCAGGCGGCGCTGCTCCCAGCCGATGGGTGCCCATTCTTCGTGTGCGAATGGCCCGGATCTTGGTCGCGGCGGCCGAGTGGCTTGGATGGCCCAGGGCTACTCCTCACAGTGCGCCTCGGTGACCGGCTGTCTGCCGGCCGGCCAGGACTGGGAGCGGCCTGCGTTGCCGGTTCCGATGCGGAGCTGGAGCCAGCTGGAGAGACGGGTGTCCGGGTCGTCCAGGTCGAGGCCGAACAGTTCACGGCTGCGGCGTAGCCGGTATTTGAGGGTGTTCTGGTGGATCGTCAGGCGCCCTGCCGCTTCGCTGATGTTGCCGACGGCGTCCAGCCAGGCGGCCACGGACGATGCGTAGTGGGTGTGGTGGGTGCGGTCGTGTTCGAGCATCGCCTCGATGCCCGGGTGGCGCAGTCGCGGCCGGCGGGCGAGTCCGTCCGCAAGGTGTGCGAGCAGGACGCGGGCGTGGACGTCGGTCAGGGCCGCGACCGGCGGTGCTTCGGGATCGGTGGTGGTCACGCGCAGTACGTCGTCGACCTCCGCGCGCAGGTCGGCCAGCTCGGACAGGCCCGTTGCGGATTCGCCGAGCGCGGCACGCAGCGGCTGGGTGCGGGGCCGGGTGACGGCTGCGAGAGCCTGTGCGGCCAGGCGCCGCCCTGAATCCGGGTCTTCGCCGGGCAGCAGGGTGTAGACGGCGCCGGGGGCGGTGGCGACCGCGGCCGAGGGGCGTACGGCCGACCAGTGCCGGCCCAGCTCGCCTCCCAGCCGGGTGAGCAGAGCCTGCGCCTCCTGGGGTGCGCCGGCCGGGGCGAAGCCGATCAGCAGCAGCGGTGTGCCGGCCGGCAGGCCGAGGCGGGAGGCCGTCTCCTGCGCCCGTGCGGTGCCGTCCAGAGCGGCTCGCAGCGCCTGGTCGCGGGCGTGGAGTTCCAGGGCGGCGGCCCCACGGCGGCGGAGCATGTGCAGGGCGGCGGTCCGGGCGCCGTCCAGCAGCGCCTGCTCTCCGGCAAGGTTGAGCGGGGTGTGGTCCTCGATCGCCCAGATCGTCCCGAGCGGGAGGTCTCCCGCGCGGATGGCGACGGCGGCGCGCGGCAGTTCGCCGTCGGCCAGGGCCGGGAGGCGTACGACGCCGGTGGCGGCCAGCACCTGACGGTACTGGCGCAGCTGTCCCTCGTGCTGCGGGCGGGCCTGGTCGGGGACTCGCCGGCCGAGGATGCCCTGGCGGCGCAACTCGTCGATGCGGCCGTCCGGCAGCGTGGAGTAGGCGAGGACGCGGGTGTCGAGGTCCTCGATCGCCACGGAACCGCCGATGACGGCGGCGATGGCGTCGGCGAGAGCGAACAGCTCCTCGCCGGTCCCGTCGCCGCTGCCCGGGATTGTCAGATCCGACCACGTCATGGCTGGATCGTAGGCGATCGGGACAAGGCGGGGGAGGGGTGGCGGCCTCCAGCATGGTGCGACCGGCCGGCCCCGAGTTCGGGACGGCCGTATCCCACCCGTGGAGGAAGATCATGTCCGTCGCGCTCGCACCAGCCGCCGCCTCGCCGTCCCAGGAGGCACTCCTCGGGCTGTTTCCGCCGGGCACGGAGCTCACTCCTGGCGGTGAGCTGTTGATCGGCGGCTGTCGGGTGACCGAGCTCGCAGAGCGATTCGGTACTCCGGCGCTGATCGTCGACGAGGCGGCACTGCGCAGCCGCGCGCGCCGGTACGCGGACGGGCTCGCCGCCCGCTGGGAGAAGTCACGGGTGGCGTTCGCATCCAAGGCGTTCCCCTGCACGGCCGTGTACCGGCTGCTGGCGGAGGAGGGGCTGAGCATCGACGTCGCGGGCGGCGGCGAGCTGGCTCTGGCCCTGGCCGGCGGGGTCGACCCGGCTTCGCTGGTGGTGCACGGCAACGCCAAGACGGAAGCGGAACTGCGGATGGCGGTGGAGGCCGGTGCCGGGTTGATCGTCATCGACAACCTCGACGACATCGACCGGCTGGAGCGGATCGTCACGACGGAGCAGCCCGTCCTGGTCCGGGTGACGCCGGGGATCCGCCCCGACACCCACGCCGCGGTCTCCACCGGGCAAGACGGATCCAAGTTCGGCCTGACCCTGCCCCAGGCGCGCGAGGCGATCGCCCGGCTGCGCGCGAGTGACCGGCTGCGGCTGGACGGTGTCCACGTCCACATCGGATCCCAGATCCTCGACACCGATCCGTTCGCCCGGGCCGTGGAAGCCGTCGCCGGCCTCGGTGCGTTCGCCGTCTACGACCTCGGAGGCGGTCTCGGCGCCCGCTACACCTACGGCGATCGCCCGCCCACCATCGAGGAGTACCTGGACACCCTGGTGGGTGCGGCCAGGAAGGTGCTGCCCTCCGATGCGGAGATCATCATCGAGCCCGGCCGGTCGATGGTCGCGGAGGCCGGGGTGACGCTCTACCGGGTGGTCACCGTCAAGCACGGCGAGCCGGGCTTCGCCGCCGTCGACGGCGGGATGGCGGACAACCTCGAAGTCGCCCTGTACGGGCAGCGATTCGAAGCCACCGTCGCCACCCGCGTGGGAGGCGGCGAGCCCCACCACTTGGTGGGCAGGCACTGCGAGTCCGGCGACGCCCTCAGCGCCGGCGTGCCCCTGCGCGACCCGCGCCCCGGCGACCTGATCGCCGTACCGGCCACCGGCGCCTACTGCTTCTCCCTCAGCAACAACTACAACGGCGCGCTTCGGCCCCCCGTTGTCTTCTGCCAGGGCGGCGAGGCGCGGGCCGTGGTCCGCCGGGAGACCTACGGCGACCTGACGCGCCGCGACCTCCCCTGAACCCCCTGTGCTGCCCGCCGCCCTCACGCGAAAGCCGTAACCGCCCCGCCCCTCGAAGGAGTTCCGATGCCCATTCGGCCGACGCTGCGCCAGCAGCTCCTCAGACGCAAGCCCCTGCACACCTTCGCCGGCGAGTCGGAAGGCGGCGGTCTGCGCCGGACCCTGGGTCCCTTCCAGCTCACGATGATCGGGATCGGCGCCACGATCGGCACCGGCATCTTCTTCCTGCTCGGCAGCGCGGTTCCGGAGGCCGGACCGGCCGTGATCGTGTCCTTCGCCCTCGCCGCCGTCGCCGCGGCCCTCACCGCCCTCTGCTACGCCGAGCTGGCCTCGGCGGTGCCGGTGTCCGGCTCCTCGTACTCCTACGCGTACGCCACCCTGGGAGAGTTCGCCGCCTGGGCCGTGGGCTGGTGCCTGCTGCTGGAGTACGCCGTCTCCGGCGCCGCCATCGCGGTGAGCTGGGGCCAGTACCTCAACGACCTCACCCAGCGACTCTTCGGCTTCCAGATGCCCGACGCGATATCCGCGCCGCCGGGCGCCGGCGGCTACATCAACCTGCCCGGCGTCGTCCTGGTGGGCCTGTGCTGCCTGCTCCTGGTTCGCGGCGCCAAGGAGTCGGCCCTGGTCAACACCGTCATGGTGCTGGTCAAGCTGGGTGTCCTGGTCCTGTTCATCGTCGTGGGCATCACCGGTTTCAACTCCGGGAACCTGCAGCCCTTCGCCCCCATGGGCATGGCCGGCATCAGTACCGCCGCGGCCACCGTCTTCTTCGCCTTCATCGGCCTCGACGCGGTCTCCACCGCCGGCGAGGAGGTCCGCAACCCCCGCCGCACTCTGCCCCTGGCCATCGTCGGCGCCCTGATCGTGGTCACCACCCTGTACATCCTGGTCGCCTTCGTGGGCGTCGGCGCCCAGCCCTGGACGGCCTTCGACGGACAGGAAGCCGGACTCTCCGCCATCCTCGGCGACATCACCGGAGCCGGCTGGCCCGCCGTCCTGCTCTCCGCCGGAGCCGTGCTCTCCCTCGTCAGCGTCACCCTCGTCGTCCTGTACGGGCAGAGCCGCATCCTCTACACCATGGGCCGCGACGGCATGCTGCCCTCCGCGTTCCGCCGCGTCAGCCCGCGTACGGGCACCCCGGCTGTCGCCACCCTCCTGACCGGCGGCTTCGTCGCGCTCCTCGCTGCCGTGTTCCCCCTCGACCTGCTGGCCGACCTCACCAGCATGGGTACCCTCGCGGCCTTCGCCGTGGTCTCGCTCGGCGTGATGATCCTGCGGCGCACGGCTCCCGGCCTCGATCGCGGCTTCCGGGTCCCCGGATATCCCGTGGTCCCGGTCCTGTCGATCCTGGCCTGCGGCTACCTCGTCCATGAACTGCCGCTCGACACCTACCTCCTCTTCGGAGGCTGGCTTGCGCTCGCCCTGGTCGTCTACCTCTTCTACAGCCGCAAGCACTCACGGCTCGAAGAGGCAGCCGAGCCCGCTGGAGAACAGGCCGTGGTCTGACAGGTCGAGGTTGCACTCCTGTGACGGGGTGGCGATGAGGGCAGTCAGGGGCGGGGCTTCGTCAGCCAGGCGGACAACCACCTGCTGCGCGGGCTCGGCCTGAGCCTGGCGGCCTCCATCAGTCTGGCCAACGCCTGGTCTGCCGTGAAGCTCGTACGGGAACTGCTTCACGGCACCGGGCCGGAAGGGGCGCTTGCGCTGCTCAGCACGGCCGGAGCCGTCTGGGTGGCCAATGTGGTCGCCTTCGCACTCTGGTACTGGGAGTGGGACCGGGGGTGGCCGGTGGCCAGAGCGCAGGCGACCAAGGAGTACCCGGACTTCCTTTTCCCGCAGATGTAGCAGAAGGGGATCTCCGCCCCGGACTGGAAGCCCTCCTTCGGGGACTACTTGTACGTCGCCTTCACCCATGCCACCGCCTTCAGTCCGACCGACACCATGCCGCTGACGACGTGGGCGAAGCTGCTGATGATGGTGCGGACGTCGGTGTCGCTGATCATCGTGCTGCTCGTGGTGTCCCGGGCGGTGGGCATCCTGCAGTGACGGGAGCCGTCCCTGGATCAGGTATCGAGGTCGGCGAGCCAGTTCAGGGCCCGCAGTCCGGGCATGAAGCAGTACTCGCCGCCCCGGGTGACGACGAACCGCGGGAGTTCCTGCAGGCGCCGGCGGACGGGTCGCGCGGGGACGGTGAAGGTTCCGGTTTCGTCGTTCGCCCCGACGATCGGATCCTTTTCGGCGTAGCCGATGAAGATTCCGTCGTTGGCCCACTGGGTCTTGGCGAACTCGAACTGTCGCTTCAGGTGGGCTCCGGCGAAGATGAACACGATGCCCCGGTCGATGCCGTCGTCGTCGAGGACGCCGTCGGGGAGCATCGGACCGTAGCTGGTACCCCGTCGGATCAGGCGGTGGAGGTTGACGTCGACCATCTCGCCCTTGAGGGCGTCGCGCGGGTTCATCCGCCGGGCATGCGCACCCGCCGGACACTTGAACCCGCGCTCGTCGTCGTCGAAGTAGAGGAAGTCGTTGTTGCGCTGAGGGTCGGCGCCCAGTCCGGGGTCGTCCCGTTCGGGGCAGAGAGCCAGCGGTGCGCCGCTCGGCCAGCGTCCGACCATCTTCGCCGCGAGGAGCTCCTCGGCCTCCGGTCCGTCGGAGTGGTCGCGGAGGTATTGCCGGAATGCCGCCACGCGGGTGTGGAGCTTGCGGAACACGGCGTAGGTGCCGTTGCGGCCGAGTACCTCGGGGTACGGCATCGGGGGCAGGTTCCCGGTTTCGTCGGGGTAGCCGAGGATGAACTCTCCGGCCTTGACGGGCCGCTCTTGGCTGGGAGGTCCGGGCGGTCCTCCCTCCACCGCCGGATTGCTGATCCCGTCCTTGAAGCCGAACGAGGTGCGCCCGGTCGGCAGCTGGTAGCAGTCCTGACGGAAGATCATCTCGACGCCGGAGAGCTCTTCGAAGGCGGCGAGAGCCGGTTCAAGGGCCGCGTCGAGCCGTGCCGCATCGGGGGAGAGGCAGGCCACCGCGACATGGACATCGGCGGTGCCGAGCGGCTTCTCCCAGTGGGCCGGTGCGCTGTCGCCGGCGTCACCAAGGAGCTCCGCCCGCGCGGCCATGCCCTGCCGGAACTCCGGAGCGAAGCTGTCGAGCGACTCGGGCGGCACACCCAGCGCCCTGAGGCCTTCGTAGGTGAGTCCTACGTTGACCCACACGTTCTGGTCCGGGTCCGGTGCGGCGGCGGCAGAACCGATCGCAGGGATGAGCCGCCGCAGCAACGCGCGCCCGGCACGGCGGTCGTCGATCCGTAGGAGAAAGTACCGGCCGACGTACGGCGAGGGCCGCGGATCCAGGATGCCGCCCTGGATGTCGTCCAGCTCGAGCGCGGGGGTTCCCACCGTCGTCATCCGCTGCCGTCCCGTCCGTCTCGTCTCGTCCGTCTCGTCCGTCTCGTCTGGGTCACCCGGTGCCGTCCGCCGGCCCGGAAACCGGAGCCGGATGCTGCCTGGTGCCGGCGGTCAGGTCGCCCCCGCGTCGAGAAGTTCCTGGAACGCCCGGTTCACCCGCAGCGCCTTCTTGAGCTCCTTCACCGTGGCGTCGGGGATGGCCCGGGAGTATCCGGCCGCGGTGTGCTGGTGGTCGACGACGAAGTCCTTGATCCTGGGGTCGCGAATGCCCGGGTAGTCCTCGGTGTGCTGAAGGATGCCGTCGAACACATCGGGGATCAGGGCAGCGAAATCATCGATGTAGACATCCCAGTCGCCGTCGAAGTTCGAAGCGAACAACAGCCGTGTGTCGTCGTCGAAGAGCACCCATCGGGCATCGTGCAGCGTCCCGATCCGTGCCTGGATCTGAGCCTCCCTCTCCAGGTTGCTCTGGCCGAGGACCGTGCGGAGCTGCTCTCCCTGCCCCGGCTTGATCTTGAAGATGAGGGTGAACTCGTTCGTGGGTCCCCGGCTCATTCCGGGGCGCTGGCCTTGTGCCTGAGTCGCCATCGTTCACGGCCCTCTCTGTTCTGAAGTCGCTGGTACGACATCGCTGCCTGTCCCCACCGGCACCGTCACCAACAGGACGAGCTCGCAGATCAGGCGAACGGAGGATCGACGAGTCGTCCCGCGCCATCGGCATGGTGCCCTGTGCGTGACCGATGGGCCGTTGGGGACATCCCGGGGAGGGCAGAAGATCACCCTGCCGGCTCCCCAGGCCTCCAGGCCGCTCCCGGGGGCATCCGGGGAAGCTAGGAATTCGAGGGCTTCCCGGCGATGGCGTCGTACACCCGCACGCGCAGGCGGCGCTGCCATCCCTCGCGCTCCTCCCGGGCCTGCGCCCGCTCCGCCTTCAGGCTGCCGGCCGGGTAACGGCGACGCGCCCAAGGAGATCCGGGACGGGCCAGCCGCACCGCCCCGACCGCGGCGAGGACCGGGACCAGCATCCCCAGCAGGCCGGTGAAGGCCTTGCCCTTGGCGAGCGCCACCAGCGCGAATCCCGCGTTGACCACGATCACGGTCGCGTACGACCAGCCGGAGACGGGGGCCCCGTCCACCGATGCTTCGGTGACCCCGAAAGGCGCCGCGCCGAGCAGCAGCAGACCACACACCGCCGCACCGACCACCACGGCGTCCACCGAAAGCCTGCCCTCCTCGGACCAGTAGACGTCCCGCAGGTGCAGGATCAGCGCGAACTCGTCCAGCACCAGCGCGGTTCCGATGCCGAAGAGCGCGGCTTCGATCTCGGCCCAGGGACGCGTACCGCCGATCGGGGAGGCCAGCCCCAGCCCACCAAGGATCATGAAGACCACGCCGAAGACCACGTGGTGGATGTGCAGCCCGCCGGGCGTGACGTTCTTCGGCCACCAGGAGACCTCCGCCCGGATCATCCGGACGCTGAGGCGGATGAAGAGGAACGCCCCGAGGAAGCCCAGCAGCAGGAAGAACAAGGGCTGCTTGCCCGGGTCCAGGATCTCGCGCCGGTACCAGTCGCCCATCGGTCAGGCCACGCGCTCGGTGGCGGGACGGCCGCGCCGCTTCCGGGCGTAGACCAGGAACCCGGCGAACGCCACCACCGAGGCGATCGCACCCGCCAGGGTGGCGCCGCGGAACCACGGCGCCTCCACGTCCATGACCCGCTGCCCGGCGTGCGAGGCACTGCCGCCGCCTGCCACAACGCTCAGCGTCCACAGGTTCGGCAGGGCGAGGACCACGGCCAGGGCCAGCCAGCCGACCGTGACCTTCCAAGGGCGCCGCTTGCGCAGACCGATCCAGGCCACGATCAGGGGCAGCAGCGTGCAGGCGATACCGAAGACCAGCCCGAGCACGAGCCCGGTGCCCAGATGGCCGTCCACTGCCGCCCCCACCCGCTGGGACCACCAGCGGGGGATGGTCGCGGCCAGGATGAAGTAGGCCACGACGAGCACGGCCAGCGCCCCACCGCCGAGCAGCACGCGTTTGCGCCGGCCGGGACGACCGGCCCCGGCCGCGTCCGTCTGCTGTGACGTCATGATCCCGATGCTGGCACCGACCCGCCTCGCGCGCAGTCCGAGGGCGCTGAGTCCGCGGTGCCCGGGGTCGGGGTGTCAGGTGTTGTTCCCGGTGCCCGGTAGGACCCGCACTTACGGTGGGTTTTGTGACGGAACATGCGGCGGACGCACTGGGTACGGAGATGGCCGCGGCCCAGCTCAAGGAGCGGATCTACGCGACGATCACCATGATCTCCGTCGTCATCGGGCTCGCGGGCAGCAGCCACGTGGCCGTCCTCGGGGCCGCGGCGACGGTCGTGACCGCCTCGGTGGGTCTGTGGCTGGCCGCGCTGGTCGCCGATCAGCAGGCCCATCGTGTGATGCACGGCGCTCTCGCGCGGGGACGGGAACTACGCGCGATGCTCTTCGTCAGCAGCCCGCTGCTGCTGTCCTCGGTGGGACCCCTCGTGCTGATCGGCGTCTCGGCACTGGGAGCGATGGGCCTGAAGACGGCCCTGCTCACGGCGGCCGGGGTCAACGTCGCGACATTGTTCGCATGGGGGTGCTACGGGGGGATCCGCATGGGTGGAGGGACGGTATTCGCGCTGCTCGCCGGCGCGATCGACGCGGCGATCGGGACGGCGGTCGCGGTGGTCAAGGCTGCCACCGGACACTGACGCCTCCCTTGGGGACCAGTTGGGGACCAGCCCTCACGACGACGGGCGCACAGCACGTACGGATGTGCACGCTGTGCGCCATCAGATTGAGGCATATGTCATGAATTTTCCTCCGACCCATCGATCTGGGGGTCAAGGGGTCGCAGGTTCAAATCCTGTCGTCTCGACTCGAAAGAGTCGCAGAGCAGGGGTCGTTTTACGGGCGTAAGGCGGGTCCCGGGGGTCCCCGTTCCCCAGGTGGTGTCCGGGGAGCGGGGAGGCGGGGTCAGGAGGACTGGTCCGTCAGGATCGCCGGGTCGGAGAGGCCGGGGGCGCCGGTCTCGACCTTGCCCGCGAAGCGGCGCAGGAAGTCCGGTGCCTCGGACGCGGTGACCGTCACGTCGTACCAGCGCTTCGTGTTCTTCAGCGACACGCTGTACGTGACGGTCGCGCCCTTGGCGACCGTCAGGCGCTTCGGGCCGCCCGCGTAGGCGTTGGTGACCGTGAGGGTGGCGGTCGACGTTCCGGCGTTGGTGAGGGTGAGGTCCAGGTTCCCGGTGGCGGCGTTGTGGCGGGCGGTGACCTCCGGGCCGGCGGTGGTGCCGGGGTTGCGGAAGCCGCGCAGGAAGCCGTTGGGGCCGTGCACGGTCAGATCGGTGACCCCGGCGGAGTAGCGGGTGTTCCAGGTGTCCGCGATCGACTTGCCGGCCTCGGTGGTGTACGTCCACGGGGCGTCGGTGCGGTTGCCCGAGGTGACGTAGAACTGCGCGCCCAGGTCCTGGCCGCCGCTGAACGTCAGCCGGAACCTGCCCTCCGCGACGAGCGCCGAGCCGTCCACGTACGGGGCGTACTTCAGCGCACGCGTGGGCCGCAGGCCCTTCTCCTGGCGCGGCATGGTGCCCTCGGCCGGCGGGGTGGCCCGGAAGTCGGGGTGACGCTCACGGTCCGGCGGGAACCAGCCGCCGGTGTCGGGCAGGGTGACGGTGTCGCTCTCGTTGCGGGCGAAGTCGAAGGCGGAGGTCAGGTCGCCGCACACGGCGCGGCGCCACGGCGAGATGTTGGGCTCCTGCACGCCGAAGCGCTTCTCCATGAAGCGGATCACCGAGGTGTGGTCGAAGGTCTCGGAGCAGGAGTATCCGCCGGTGCTCCACGGGGAGACCACGAGCATCGGCACGCGCGGGCCCAGGCCGTAGGGTCCGGCGACGTAGCCGGGCTTGCCGGGGAAGACGTCCAGGGCGGTGGGCGTGGTCGAGAGGCCCTGCGCGGCGCCGGCCGGGGCGTACGGCGGGACGACGTGGTCGAAGAACCCGTCGTTCTCGTCGTAGGTGATGAACAGCGCGGTACGGGCCCACACGTCGGGGTTGGAGGTGAGGGCGTCCAGCACCTGCGAGATGTACCAGGCGCCGTAGTTGGAGGGCCAGTTGGAGTGCTCGCTGAACGCCTCGGGGGCGGCGATCCAGGAGACCTGGGGCAGGGTGCCGGCGGCGACGTCGGCGCGCAGCCGGTCGAAGTAGCCCTCGCCGGCCCTGGCGTTCGTGCCGGTGCGGGCCTTCTCGTACAGCGCGTCGCCGGGCTTGGCGCCCCGGTAGTTGTTGAAGTAGAGGAGGGAGTTGTCGCCGTAGTTGCCGCGGTAGGCGTCGTTGATCCAGCCCCAGGAGCCGGCGGCGTCGAGGCCGTCGCCGATGTCCTGGTAGACCTTCCAGGAGATCCCGGCCGCCTCCAGCCGCTCCGGGTAGGTGGTCCAGCCGTAGCCGGCCTCGGCGTTGTTGAGGACCGGGCCGCCGCCCGTGCCGTCGTTGCCGGTGTGGCCCGACCAGAGGTAGTAGCGGTTGGGGTCCGTGGAACCGATGAACGAGCAGTGGTAGGCGTCGCAGATGGTGAACGCGTCCGCGAGGGCGTAGTGGAACGGGATGTCGTCGCGGGTCAGGTAGGCCATGGTCGTGGCCGTCTTGGCGGGCACCCAATTGTCGTACTTGCCGTTGTTGAAGGCGCTCTGCCCACCCGCCCAGTCGTGGTTGAGGCCCTGGAGGAACTCCATGCCGAGGTCCTCGGACGGAGGCCGGAACGGCAGCGTCTCCTTCGTCCCGTTCGATTGGTGAAAGACGGACTTGCCGCTGGGCAGGGTCACCGG
The DNA here is from genome assembly GCF_042736975.1 of Streptomyces sp. NPDC059989. NCBI lineage: Bacteria > Bacillati > Actinomycetota > Actinomycetes > Kitasatosporales > Streptomycetaceae > Streptomyces > Streptomyces sp. NPDC059989. The sequence continues at coordinate 154,971 of NZ_JBHWUO010000010.1, read as the reverse complement.
ACGCGGGTCGCCGAAGCCGCGGACACCGCGCAGCGCGCCGAAGTAGTGGTCGAAGGAACGGTTCTCCTGCATGAGCACCACGATGTGTTCGACATCGGCGATGGTGCCGGTGGTCCCCTGTGCGGGGATGGCGGCGGCGCGGGCGATGCTCTCGTTGAGCATCGTCAGGGCGGTGGCGCCACCGGCGAGCTGCAGGAAACGGCGGCGGTTGAGTTCTGCCATGGCGGAAACGACCTCTGCGGTTGAGGGGTGGTTGAGCGCCCCCAGCAGAGCGCGCCCGGCGTACCGGAGAGGGAGCCTGGCGTGACGGTGGCGCATACGCCAGGCGAACGGCAGCCGGATTTCGATGGAGTTCGGCCAGCGTCAGGCTGAGGAGGGGCCCCGCGGCGGCCGGTTCGAGCACAGCGGTGGGGCACGGGTGCCGTCTGCGAGATGTACGCCTCGGGCGAGAACGAGGGCGACGACGAGGTGGGCGTTCTGCACGGTCCGGCCGAGATGGGGTACCCGGCGTAGACCGTGGCGCTCGTGGACCTGAGCTACGGCTGCAAGGAGGGGCAGGGACCGAGCTGGTTCCGGAGGCGGCCGGCCGGCGGATCGTGGCGGCGGCCGCGGCCCTGCCCTTCACCCGCCGTGGCTGGAGGGACATCGAGCGGCCGCTGGACGAGGACGACCACGACCCCCTGAGGACGCTGGAGGAGATGATCGGCTCGGGCGTCTGGGACCTCAAGCGGCTGGATCTCGTGGCGGCGCTCCGTGCGATCGCGAGCCGTGGCGCAGTGTCCCCCCGGTCCGGCCGTGACCGACGTGCCGTTCACCGGGACCAGCCGTACCCGGTCGGGGCCTACGCCACGCCGGGGCTTCGCCGGCCGGGAGGAGCTCGGCGGGGCGGTCACGAGGGTTTTCGCCTTCGACGTCCGGCGCGGCCGTGAACGCCGGCAAGGGACGCGTGGCTGAAGATCGTGGTGGGGAGGCGTATCGCTGTAACTTCTGGGAAGGGGCAAGAGGTGGACGGAAGGGTGGTGCCGGATGGTCGCGCGAGCGGACAGTGAGCGTTTTACCGTCGCGGTGCGAGCGGCGGACGGTGCCGTCGTCCTCGAGGTCGCCGGGGAGCTGGACCATGACACGGTGCGGCCCCTGCGGGATGCCCTCGATACGGCGGTCGCTCCTGGTGGGCGGGTGTTGGTGGACCTGGCGGGGCTGGGGTTCTGCGATTCCACCGGGCTGAACGTGCTGCTGCACAGCCGGCTCGCCGCCCGGGAGGCGGGCGGCAGTCTGGAACTGGCCGGGCTGCACGGGCCCGTCGCCCGGATGTTCCACATCACCGGCGCGGACGGGCTGTTTCCCGTACACGCCGATGTTGCGGACGCACTGGGGGAGTCCAGCGGTCCGTCCCGCTAGCGCGTCGACACGGAGGAGCCTGAGCGTCATGGAACAGCGGGGGTCACCCGACCGGACCCGGTCCCTGGTGCTGGACGGGACCACCGACGTCGTGACGCGCAGTCGTGACTTCGTCCGTCGGGCGCTGGCCGCCTGGCACTGGCTGCCGGCCGCGACGGAGGCCGAGCAGGAGGCCGCGGAGGACGTGCTCCTGCTGGTGTCGGAGGTGGTCGCCAACGCCTGCCTGCACGGCGGCGGGCCGGGCGCCCTGCGGCTGGACTGCACCGACGAGCGGCTGCGCATCGAGGTGACCGACGGGAACCCGGATCCACCGGTCCCCGTGCGCGCGGGCTCGGCCGCGGAGGCGGGGCGGCCCGGCGGGCACGGGCTGCTGATCGTGGAACGGCTGGCCAGCCGGTGGGGTTCCCGGCCGTGGCCCGGCGGAAAGTGCGTCTGGCTGGAGGTGGCCGTTCCCGCGCCGGTCAGGAATCAAGGGCGGCAATGATCTCGTCGGTGGTGCTGACCCTGCCGATGCGCGGGAAGATCTTGCCGAAGCTGTGGGCGTGCGAGTCCGCGTCCGTGTCGGCGGTGGCGTCCTCCGCGAAGACCAGGTCGTAGCTGTGCTCCCAGGCGGTACGGGCGGTGGACTCGACGCCCACGCTGGTGGAGATGCCGGCCAGCACGATGCGGTGGATGCCGCGGCGGCGCAGCTGGAGGTCGAGCTCGGTCCCGGTGAAGGCGCCCCAGTGGCGCTTGGTGACGACGACGTCGCCGAGCGCGGCCAGCTCGCCCGGGATCTCGGAGAACGCGGCGGGCGGCGCGGACGCGGGGCCCGGGCGGTCCACGTTCGAGGTGGGCAGGTCGCCGCCGTCGGGGGACCAGGCGACCTTGACCAGGACCACGGGCAGCTTGTGCGAGTGGAACGCCTCGGCGAGGGCGAGGCCCTTCTTGAGGATCTCGGCGGAGGGCTTGGCAGTGGGCAGGGCCAGGATGCCCGTCTGGAGGTCGATGAGGACCAGGGCGGTGTCCTTGCCGAGGTTCAGGCGGTGCGAGTCGGCGGCCGTCATGGAGGCTCCTTCGGTGCGTGCGTGCGGAGGATCAGTGTTCGGCGAGGCGGCGCAGCAGCGGGACCGCCTCGGCGAGCAGGCGCTGCTCGGCAGGGCTCAGCCGTTCCGCGATCAGTTCGGCGATCCGCCCGTGGCCGGCCCGGCGCCGCTCGCCCACGAAGGCCCGGCCCTCGGGGGTGAGGGAGATGAGCAGTCGGCGCCCGTCGGTGGGGTGCGGGGTGCGGGTGACGTACCCGTCGGCCTGGAGGGCGTTCACCGTGGCGATCACCGACTGCGGGCGGATCTGCTCGGCGCGCGCCAGCTCCGAGGCGGTGGAGGGCCCGAGGCGGTCGAGCCGCTTGAGTACGGACACCTGCGACAGGCTCACCCCGCTGCCGGCCGAGGTGGCGCGCAGCTGCCGGACCAGCATGCCGAGGGCCAGCTGGAGCTCCTCGGCGGTATCGCGGGGCGGGATGTCCGGAGGGGGATGCAATGCGGACATGTCGTGAGATTACGGGGCGTACAGTCAAACTTGCAAGTCTGGCTTGGTGGTTTTGGGGAGGTCCTCAGGGGCCGTCGGTCCAGGCTCGGTGCACGGCTCCGGCAGCCGCCGCGACAGGGCCCACGCCACCGCCGGCAGCACCGCCAGCGGCAGCAGGGCGACGCGCAGCGAGGCGGCGTCCGCGGCGGCGCCGATGAGCGGGCTCGCGAGGCCGCCGACGCTGACGGTCAGGCCGAGGGTGACCCCGCTCGCGGTGCCCATGCGCGTCGGGAGGTAGTCCTGGCCCAGGGTGACCTGGAGGGAGAACGGCACGTACAGCGCGCCGGCCGCCAGCGCCGCGCACACGTACACCAGCGGGAGCGGCAGGAACAGGATCCCGGCGACGGCGGGCACGGCGGCGGCGTACGACCGCCGGACGGCGGTGACCCGGCCCCAGCGGTCCGCGAGCCGGCCGCCGAGCAGGGTGCCGCCCGCGCTGCCCGCGAACAGGGCGAACAGGGCCACGGCGCCGGCGGTTTCACCGCCGCCGCGCTCGCGTACGTACAGCGCGATGAAGGTGCTTAGGCCGATGAAGACGACGGAGCGGACGACCACGACGAGGGAGAGCCGCAGGAACGCCGGCCGGTTCTCCCCGCCGACGTGCGGCGTGGCGGCGGGCGCGTCCGTCGGCGCGGCCCGGCGGCGCCCGGCCGAACGCGGCAGGTTGAGCAGGACGCCGAGCGCCGCCGGAAGCGCGAGCAGCCACCAGCCGGCCGCCCCGGGCACCGCCAGGGCGCCCACGACCAGCAGCGGCGCGCAGGCGAAGCCGACGTTGCCGCCGAGGGCGAACCAGCTCATCGCGGAGTGCCCGGCCCCGCCCAGGGCCGTACGGACCAGCCGGGCGGCCGCCGGGTGGTACGCGGCGACCCCCAGCCCCGACAGGGCGACGGCGGCCACGGTGGCCGGGTAGCCCGCGTCCAGGCCGACGAGGGCGATGCCCAGCCCGGCCGCGGCCGTGGCCAGCGGTATCAGCCAGGGCATCGGCCACCGGTCGGTCAGCATCCCGAACAGCGGCTGGACCACGGAGGAGAGCAGCGAGGCGGCGAGCACGACGCCGGACGCGGCGGCGTAGTCGTAGGCGCGCTCCGCCACGAGGAAGGGGACGAGTGCGGCGACGGCGCCCTGGTACACGTCGACGCAGGAGTGACCCGCCGAGAAGGCGGCGGTACGGAAGCTGTTCTTGTTCACCGGTTGAGAATCGCCGCGGCCGGGGGTGCGGCGCTTCCGATAAATTGCCGGGTGATGCAGAAAATCCGCCACACCCCGCGCGCCCCGACCAACATCCGCGCGCTCGACACCGACACCGGGGTCGACCCCCACCGCCACGACGACCACCAGATCGCCTACGCGGGCCGCGGGGTGCTGTCGATCACCACCGACGCCGGCACCTGGGTGGCCCCAGCGACCCGGGCCCTGTGGATCCCGGCCGGGACGGTGCACGAACACCGCGCGTTCGGCCGCACCGACCTGCACTGCGTCGGCCTGCCGACCCGCCTCAACCCGCTGTCCCTGGACGCGCCGGCCGTGATCGCCGTGGGACCGCTGCTGCGGGAGCTGATCCTGGCCTACACCCGGACCCCGGACGACGGCAGCCCCGCGCGGCGCCGGATGCTGGCGGTCCTCCTCGACCAGCTGCGGGCCTCGCCGCTCCAGCCGCTGCACCTGCCCGCGCCCGCCGACCCGCGGCTCGCGGCGGTCTGCGCCCTGCTGCACGCCGACCCGGCGGACCCGCGCGGACTGGCCGCGCTCGGCGCCGAGTCGGGGGCCGGGGCGAGCGAGCGGACGCTGAGCCGGCTGTTCCGGGCCGAGCTGGGCATGACCTTCCCGCAGTGGCGCACCCAGCTGCGGCTGCACCAGGCGCTCAGGCTGCTGGCGGTCGACACCCCGGTGACCGCGGTCGCGCACCGCTGCGGCTGGTCGTCGGCGAGCGCGTTCATCGACGTCTTCCGGCGGGCGTTCGGGGACACCCCGGGGGCCTACGGCCGTTCGTAGCGCAGCTGCACAACGCCGTTGCCGAAGGTGTGCGTGCCCTCCAGGCGCAGCGGTACCGGGGCGTAGTCGAGCTGCTGGAAGAGCGGTGTGCCGCGCCCGATCCGTACCGGGTGGACGTAGATCCGGTAGGCGTCCACCAGGTCGTGGCGCAGGAAGTCGGCGGCGAGCCGGGCCCCGCCGACGGCGAGGTCGCCGCCCGGGGCGGCCTTGAGGGCGGCCACCTCGGCCGGGACGACGTCCCGTACGAGCGTGGCGTTCGGGCCGACCCGCTCCAGGGTGCGCGAGTACACGTACTTGGGCGTGTCCCGCCAGATCGCGGCGAACTCGGTGACGACCGGGCCGGCGCTCGCGGGATCGGCGTCGGCCGTCGGCCAGTACGCCTCCATCAGTTCGTACGTGGTACGGCCTTCCAGCAAGCCGCCCAGCGTCCGGGTCATGTCGTTGAAGTGCTGGTGCAGTTCGTCGTCGACGACGTGCCAGTCGATCTGCCGTTCGGGGCCCTCGGTGTAGCCGTCCAGCGACATCGACAGTAGGAGGATGATCTTCCGCATGGCGGTCCAGGCTACGCCCGGGAACCGTCCGGCGGTGGGAGCGGCGCGGGGCGCGGAGATACTGGCCGGTGTGAAGACCGACGACGTGCAGCCCGAAGACACCGTCCTGTTCCACATCGACGGCCGGACCGGGGTGGTCACCCTCAACCGCCCCAGGTCGCTGAACGCGCTCACCCACCCCATGGTGAAGCGCATCGACGAGACCCTCGCCGCCTGGGCGGCCGATCCCGCCGTCCGGCAGGTCCTGATCCGGGGCGCCGGCGAGCGCGGACTGTGCGCGGGCGGGGACATCCGCGCGATCCACGACGACGCCAAGGCCGGCACCACCGCCTCCGCCGACTTCTGGCGCGACGAGTACCGGCTCAACGCCCGCATCGCCCGCTATCCCAAGCCGTACGTGGCCCTCATGGACGGGATCGTCATGGGCGGCGGCGTCGGGCTCTCGGCCCACGGCGGGGTCCGCATCGTCACCGAGCGCTCCCGCGTGGCCATGCCCGAGACCGGCATCGGCTTCGTCCCCGACGTCGGCGGGACCTGGCTGCTCGGCCGCGCCCCCGGCCGCCTCGGCACCCATCTCGCCCTGACCGGGGCCGCCGTGGGGGCCGCCGACGCGCTGCTGTGCGGGCTCGCCGACCACTTCGTCCCCGCCGCCCGGCTCCCGGAGCTGACCGCCGCACTCGCGACGGCCCCCGTCCACGAGGTGCTGCCGCGGTACGCCGCCACGCCACCGCCCGGTGAACTCGCGGGCGGGCGGCCCTGGATCGACCGCTGCTACGCGGCCGGCACCGTCGAGGAGATCGTGGAACGGCTGCTCGGGGAGGGCGAGCCGGCCGCCAAGGAGGCCGCCGAGACGATCCTGGCCAAGTCCCCGACCGCGCTCAAGGTCACCCTCGCCGCCCTGCGCCGCGCCGAAGGCCTCGGCTCGCTGGAGCGGGCGCTGGCCCAGGAGTTCCGCGTCTCCTGCAACGCGCTGCGCTCGCCCGATCTGGTCGAGGGCATCCGGGCCCAGGTCGTCGACAAGGACCGCAGGCCGCGCTGGTCGCCCCCGGCGCTGGCGGACGTGTCCGACGCGGACGTGGAACGGTTCTTCGCGCCGCTCGGGGAGGAACGCGAACTCAGGCTGCCGGACGGCGACTTCAACCGCGGCTGAGCCGGACCTCCAGGCCGTCCAGGACCCGCTGGAGCCCGTAGTCGAAGTTCTCCTCGCGCATCCGCGCCGGGTCCACGCCCTGCCGGGAGGCGGCGTGGTCCTGCGTCAACGGGTGCCCGTCCAGGGCCTCCTGGGCGGCGGGCAGCAGCGACTCCAGCCACTGCGCCTCGGTCTTCCCGCTGCGGGCGAGGAGGGAGAGGTAGGAGGCCTCGCTGGTGGTGGCGCCGATGACGTACGAGATGACCGCCTTCATCGCGAGGTCCGCCTCGCCGGGCGGGAAGCCGGCCGCCTGGGCCAGCCTCAGCATCCGCTCCGACATGCGCATCAGGTTCGGACCCAGGTAGGCCAGACCGACCTGGCCGAGGACCGAGGCCACCCAGGGGTGGCGCAGGACCATGTCGCGCAGGCTGTGCCCGCTGTGGGCCAGGGCCTCGCGCCACGCGTCGGGGCCGGCCGGCTCCGGCACCTCCAGCTCGCCGTAGACCTCGTCCACGACCAGCTCGATGAGCTCGTCCTTGTTGGCCACGTGCCGGTACAGCGAGGTGGCGGCGGCGCCCATCTCGGTGCCGAGCTTGCGCATGCTCAGCGCCTCGATGCCCTCGGCGTCGAGGAGGCGCACGGCCGTAGAGACGATCTGGGCCTGGCTGAGCGCCGGCTGCTGCTCCTTGCGGCGGCGCGGGCGCGCCCAGACGGAGGGGACGGCGGACCCGGCGGACGCGGCGGATGCGCCGGGGCTCTGCTCGCTCTGGTGCTTCTCGTCGGCTGGCATGTCTCCACCCTAGCGCATGTGCGAACGCCGTACGCATCATGCGTACGGCGTCCACACGTGTGGCGGAGGTGTGGCGGGGATGTAGCGGTGCGGAGGGCATCGGTTCCCGGACAACCGGAATTGGACAGAAGCCGGTGCGACGAACACCATGAGGGCTGCATGATCGCGGCAGCACGGGGGCACGCAGGCGCACCGCTGATCCGGACACCGGTGCCTCCACTCCGCTTCGTCCCCATTTGTCGTCCCCCTGGAGAGACTTCGCCATGAGCTTCGGCGACCCGAACAACCCGTACGGCCAGCAGCCCCCGCAGGGCCGGCCCGGCTACCCGCAGCAGGCGCCCCAGGGCGTGCCCCCGCAGTACGGCTACCCCCAGCAGCAGACGCCGCCGCCGTACGGCGCGTACCCGCCGGCGGGTGCCCCCGGTATGCCGCCCATGGGCATGCCCGGCATGGGGATGCCGCCGCTGGCCCATTGGGGCCTTCGCGTGGGCGCCACCCTGCTCGACGGTCTGATCACCGCCGGCCCGATGTACGCGCTGGGCTTCATCGATCTCGCCACCAGCGACAACCCGGACGAGCCCGGGTTCTTCTTCCTCATCGGCGTGCTGTACGCCATCGCGATGGGCTTCTACCAGCTCTACCTCGAGGGCAAGACCGGCCAGAGCATCGGCAAGAAGGCCGTCGGCATCAGTGTCCGCCGCGAGGCCGACGGCCAGCCGCTCGGCTTCGGCATGGCCTTCGTCCGCAAGCTGGCGCACTTCCTCGACGGCATCGCCTGCTACATCGGCTACCTGTGGCCGCTGTGGGACGAGAAGAAGCAGACCTTCGCCGACAAGGTGTGCAACACCCTCGTCATCACGGTCCCCAAGGGCTGAGAACCGGCGGCACGGCGACACCCCTAGCGGTAGCCGGTCGGATCGGCGGGCAGGCCGGGGTCCTGGACCTCGACCATGTAGCGCCAGGCGTCCGGACGGCTGCCGTCCAGGTCCGTGAAGCCGTAGACCCCGGCGAGTTGGCCGCTGGACAGGGACTGCCCGTTCCAGCGCGCCACCTCCGGGTCCGCGGCGAGCGCCGCGACCGCGCGGCCCACGTACGACGGGGTCTCGGAGATGGCGAAGTGCGGGACCTTCGCCAGCGCGTCCCGCCAGGTCGCCTCCGTCACGCCGAAGGCGTCGAGCATCATCTCCGAGCGCAGCCAGCCAGGCGTCAGTGCCACCGCCGTGGCCCCGCGCGGCCCGAGCTCGTGGCCCAGCGCGAACGCCATCCGCAGGACCGAGGACTTGGCGATGTCGTAGAAGAACGAATTCCGGTAGCGGGTCGCGTTGTACTCGGCGGTGCCGTCCGTCATCTCCACCACCAGCCCGCCCGGCTCGCGCAGCAGCAGCGGCAGCGCGAAATGGCTGGTGACGGCGTGGGTCTCCACCGCCAGGCGCAGCAGCCGCAGGCCGTTGTCCAGGTCGTGCTCCCAGACCGGGCTCTCCCACTCGAAGAGCCGCTCCCCGCCCCAGATGTCGTTGACGAGGACGTCAAGGCGCCCCCGCTCGGTGTCGATCCGCCCCACCAGCGCCTCGACCTCGCCCGGCACCAGATGATCGGCGACCACGGGGATCCCCGCACCGCCCGCCGCCGTGACCAGCTCGGCGGTCTCCTCCACCGTCTCGGGCCGGTCGTACTCCGAACGCCTGCCCCCGGTGCTGCGGCCCGACACGTACACCGTCGCGCCCCGCGCGCCCAGTTGCACGGCGATGCCCCGGCCCGCTCCCCGGGTGCCGCCCGCGACCAGGGCGACCTTGCCCTCAAGAGTTCCCGACATGCGGGCGAGCCTATGCCCGGACGGGCGGGGATGGCCGGATCGACGCCCTTTCGGGGTGGCCGGGGCGCAGGCTACGACTGGGGTTCCCGTCCCCTCCAGGGAGGCACGCCCCATGGCCACCGCACTGATGACGAGCTTCGACGAGGTCTACGCCCTGCCCGACCCGCGCGGCTACTTCACCCGGCTCCGCCCGTACGCCTACCAGACCCCGCACCACGCACAGCACCTCTTCCGCGAGCTGCTGGACGAACTGGGCCCGGGGCCGCACACCGTGCTGGACCTGTGCTGCTCCTACGGCATCAACGCGGCGCTGCTCACCTGCGACCTGACCCTGGCCGACCTGTACGAGCACTACGCGCGGCCCGCGGCCGCCGACCTTCCGGCGGGCGAACTCATTGCCTGGGACCGGGAGTTCTACGCGTCCCGGCGGCTGGCCGACCCGCTGCGGGTGATCGGGGTCGATGCCTCGGCGCCCGCGATCGCCTACGCGGTGGCCGTGGGGCTCCTCGCCGAGGGGTACGCGGAGAACCTGGAGACGGCCGCCCCGAGCCCCGGGCTGCTGCGCGCGGCGGCGGGCGCCGGGCTGATCACCGTGACGGGCGGCAGCAGCTTCCTGACCGGCCGCACCTACGGGCCGCTGGTGGCGGCCACGGCGGGCCGGGCCCCGGTGGCCTCCTTCGTGCTCCGCCACCACGACTACGGGCCGGTCACCGCCTGTCTGGAGGGGCTGGGGCTGACCGACCGGCGCTCGCCCGTCAGCTACCGCCAGCGCCGGTTCACCGGTCCGGAGGAGCAGAGCCGGGTCCTCGCGGCGCTGGCCGCGCGGGGCGTGGACCCGGCGGGGAGGGAGGCCAGGGAAGCCGACGGCTGGTACCACGCCTGGTTGCACGTGGCCCGCCCGGCCGCGTCGACGTGAGCAGGCAGACGACGGCCAGGACGGCGGCCAGCGAGCCCGCCGCGGCCGCCAGCGCGGTGCCCGGCCCCCACAGGGTCCAGGCGGCCCCGAACAGGAGGGAGCCCGCGAACCGGGCCAGGGCCTGCGCGGTCTGCAGCACCGCCAGCCCGGTGGTGCGCAGCTCCGCCGGAAGCAGCGGCCCGGCGGCGGCCATCAGGACCCCGTCGGTGGCCGCGTAGAACAGGCCGAGGAGGGCGAGCACGCCGAAGACGAGCGGGGGACCGGCCGGCAGCGGAGCCAGGAGCAGCAGGCAGGCGCCGAGCAGCGGCACGTGCCCGGCGAGGAACACCCGGCGCCGGCCCAGCCGGTCGGCGAACCGTCCCAGGGGCAGCGCGGCCAGCAGGAACACGGCCGCCGTACCGACGGGCAGCAGCGGAAAGTACGCCGCGGGCAGGTCGAGCCGGCGCTGGAGCAGCAGATAGAGGAAGGCGTCGCCGACGGTGAACAGGCCGAGCGCCGCGGCCGTCGCGCACAGCCGCCGCAGGCCGGGGATCCGTAGCAGGGTCCGGACGGGCGGCAGCGGGGTGCGGGTGGCAGGCGCCGGGGCCTCCCGCACGAACAGGGCCAGCACCACCACGCCCAGCACCGCGATGCAGCAGCTCACGGTGAACACGGCCTCGTACCCGTCCACGGCCACCCACAGCACCCCGAACGCGGCCAGCGGGCCCAGCAGTGCGCCCGCCGTGTCCAGTGCGCGGTGCACCCCGAAGGCGCGGCCCTGTTCCTCCGGCGGGCAGGACAGTGAGATCAGCGCGTCGCGCGGCGCGGTGCGCAGGCCCTTGCCGGTGCGGTCGGCGGCGAGCACCGCCGCCACCGACCAGGGGGTGGTGACGGCGAGCAGGGCCGCCTTGCAGGCGGCGGAGAGCGCGTAGCCGAAGCCCGCCACCAGCTTGCGGCGGCGGGTGCGGTCCGCGATCCGGCCGCCCGCGAGGCGCAGCAGCGCGGTGGCGCCCTGGTGGAGCCCGTCCAGGGCGCCGAACGCGAGCGGGGACATGCCGAGTCCGGCCATCAGGTACAGCGGCAGGACGGAGGTGACCATCTCGGCCGAGACATCCGTGACCAGGCTGACCAGGCCGAGCGCGAACACGGTGCCGGGGACGGCCCGCAGCGGGCCTCTCGGGGCCGGGGGACGCCGTCCGGCCGTGTCCGCGGCCCGGCTGGTCGACAGGTACACGGATGCCTCCCTCAGAACCAGTTGACGGTGAGCGGGAACGCGGCGGTGACGGTGGCGCCCGTGGAGTCGGTGGCGGTCGCGGTGATCTGGACCGTGCCGCTGCCCCACGGCTTGCCGCTGATCCGGCCGGTGGCGGCGTCGACGCTCAGGCCCCAGGGCAGGCCGGTGGCCGCGTACCGGATCGGGGACTTGCCGCCGGTGGCGGTGAGCTGGATGGTGCAGGACTGGTTGAACTTGCAGGTCTGCGGACCCGGGTTGGCCAGCTTCAGGTCACCGGGGGTCGGCGTCGGGGTCGGGGTGGGAGTCGGTGTCGGGGTGGGCGTGGGTGTGGGCGTCGGCGTGGGGGTCGGGGTCGGAGTGGAGTCGCCGAACACCTCGCTGATCGGCTGGACGTTGGCCGCGTTGCCCGCGTGCGTGGCCGTGCCGAACAGGTCCTCGAAGGTGCGCAGCAGGTGGTGGTGGTTGAAGGCGGTGGTGTACTTGCCCGTCTTGACGTTCGCTCCGTAGAAGACGGTGGCGATCTGGTTCGACCCGAGGTAGTTGTCCTCGTCCCACGTCAGCACCAGCAGGCTGTTGTTGGCCTTCGCCCACTGCGCGTAGGCGTCGATGTTGTTCTTCGTCCAGGTGTCGCCCGTGGACACCGAGCACGAGTGCATGTCGTTGCACTGGTTGGGAACGATGAAGGACAGGTTCGGCAGGGCGGCGAAGTTGTTCTGCGGGAACTGCGCCCACGTCTTGCCGGTGTTCAGCGGCACGTTCTTGAAGGCGAACCACGGGTTGTGCTTCTGGGCGTACTGGCCGTTCGTGCAGGCCGTGGAACCCTCGGCCGGCAGGTCCTCGTTGTACGTCGCGAAGGTCTTGCCGGCCGCGATCACCTCCTGGCCGAGGTTCGGCGCCGTCATCGACTGCGGCGTGTAGCAGCCGTCCCCCGTGATGCCCTGGGTGGCGCCGGAGAAGAGGTTGAAGTAGTTGGGCTGGCTGGGGTGGGTCAGCGCCTTCATGCCGGTCAGGCTGGCGCCGGCGTTCGCCAGCTGGTTGATGTACGGGGCGTTCGCGCTGCCGATGATCTCGCCGTACTGCTTGTTCTCGTACACGACGACCACGACGTGGTCGTACGTCGGCAGCGCGGCCGCGGCGGGGGTCGCCACGGTGGAACCGCTCTCGGCGGCCTGGGAGTTGGCGACGGTGAAGGCGCCCAGCAGGCCGAGGGCGCCGAGTGCGGCCACGATCGCGGACCGTCGGGCCCCGCGTCTCGCGCGCGCCGCCGTCGGAGTCGGAGTCGGTGTTGGTGAGGGGGTGGGCATGGGTGGTTCCTCCTTCTCGTGTCATTCCTCGCGCCGGGCCGCACCGGCCACGGCGATGTTCAGGAACCGCGGTACGGGCCGCTCCCGGTCGCGGAAGTCCTCCGCGACCGCGGCCCGCACCGCCGCCAGTCGTGCCTCGGGCAGCAGCACCAGTACGCTCCGCCCCGGCTGTTGTTGCGCCGGGCCGGGTGGCCAGGCGCTCAGGGCCCCCGCCCGGCGGGCGCAGGCCACGGCCCGGGCCAGGTCGGCGGGCCGGTCCGCCGGTTCGCCGCGGACGGCGACGAGCACCAGCCGTGCGCCCGAGGCGGCCGGGTCGAAGGTGACGTACCGGTGCCCTCGGGGCTCCGCGGCGAGCAGCAGGGCCTTGCCGGGCAGGGCGAAGAGCGCCGCCCGGCGCAGGGTGTCGTCGCCCTCCGGCAGGGCATCGGCGAGCAGCCGGGCCAGGTGGGCGCGGTCCGGCTGCTCGCCGGCCGGCATGTGGGCGTCGGCCACGGCGAGCGCCATCGCGCAGTCGGCGGGCTCGGCCGTGGCCAGCCCGGCGGCCGCCGTGAGCGAGCCCTGCACGTGGAGATCGGTCCCGCCGCGGCCGTAGCCGGCCCGGGCGAGGGCCCGCAGGACGGCGTACGGGCGTGCGGCCCAGGCGGGCGCGGCCGGGGGCGGCCCGGACAGGGACAGCGGCAGATCGCAGCTGTCGGCGGGGTGGGAGAGGGAACTGAGCCGCACCAGCCCGTCGGTACGGGGAGCCGCGGCTGCGGCCGTGGGCCACCCGGCGGCCGCGACGAGCCCGGGCGAGCCGAGGTGGAAGGCGTACGGGGCGCTCCACACGGCGGCGGGGGGCCGCCCGTGCGCGGCTTCGAGGGCGTAGGCGACGAGCCGGAACAGCGGATCGGCGGTGGCCCTCCGAGCCAGGTCGCCTCCGGCGGGCTCGACTGGTTTGGGGGTGGTCCCCCGCCCCGGTTCGCCTGCGGCGGGGTCGACCGGCCTGGGGGTTGCCCCCTGGCCCGGTCCGCCTCCGGCGGGGTGAGCGCTGTCCGCGTTGCCCGTGCGGGCGGCGGCGCCGGGGCGGCCGGGGGCCGGCGGGGCCCCTCCCGCGGGGGCGGGGGGCGTCATCGGAGGGCCTTGCGGGCCAGGAGGCGGTAGGCGTTGCCGCCGTCCGTGTGGTGGGCGGCCGCGGTGCGCAGGGCGTCGAGGACCACCGCGCCGGCGAACAGGGGGAGGGCGCCGGCGCGAACCGCGGCCGCGAGGGCGCGGGTGCGGGGAGTGGGCGGGGGTCCCCAGGGGCGGTCCGGGTCCGGGGCCAGGCGGGTCGCCGTCAGGGCCACCGCGCCGAAGAAGTCGTTGCCCTGGTGGGCCGGGCCGTGTTCCTCGGCGAGGACGGTGAATCCCCGGTCGGCCAGCGCCTCGCGCAGGTTCGCGGCCGGGATCAGGTGCTGGTGCTGCGGCTGGAACCACGGCAGCCACGCCGGGCCGAGGAGCCGGGCCATCCGCGATTCCGGGTCGGGCAGTTCGATGGCCAGGTGCCCGCCGGGGGCGAGGACGGCCGCCGCCGTGTCCAGTTCGGCGAACGGATCCCGGGTGTGCTCCAGGTAGTGGTACATGCTGACCACCTCGTACCGGCCCGCCAGCTTCGACGCGAACTCCGGGAACTGCCCCTGGAATCCGGTCTCCACCCAGCCGCGGCGCTCCGCCTCGAGGACCCCGTCGCCCATGTCGAGCCCGTCGAACCGGGTCAGCGGCCAGACGGCCCGCGCCGCGTTGCAGAAGTGCCCGTGCCCCGTGCCCACATCGAGCCAGGACGCCGGCTCGGCGTGGGGGAGGAGCATCTCGGCGCGCCCCCGGTAGGCGGCGCCCAGCCGGCCGAAGACCGTGCCCGCTCCCTCGCCGCCCCGCCCGTCGTAGAAGTCGCGGTAGTAGAACTCCAGCCCCTCCACCGTCAGCCGGGGGTTCTGGAAGACGTGTCCGCAGTCCCCGCACTGCTCCAGCGTGAACCGGCCCGGCTTGCCCTGGAGTTGATCGGGCATTCGGACCCGGACGGACAGCCGGTCGGAGCCGCACCACGGGCAGTCCTGGCGGCGCGGTTCGAAGAACCGGTCGGTCCCGGCGGCCAGATCGTCCCGGTAGGCGGAGGCCCGCGCGGCCTGCGGACCGCCGGACCCGGTCCGGTCGGCCGCCGCGGCCGTACGCAGGGCGGCGCCGAGGGAGCGCACCGGCCGGGCGGCGGTGGCCCGGGCCAGATCGGCGGGTCGCAGCGGGGAGCCGGGCCCCCCGAGGGCGAGGTACGGCTGGAGCCAGTACAGCCCGGCCGCGGCCGCCCCCCACCGGCCCTGGCGTACGGCGACCCCCGCGAGCAGCGCCAGCCCGCACAGCTGCGCGGCGGCGAGCGCCCGCGGCGGCAGCCCCTGGGCCCGCAGCTCGGCGGCCCGCGCGGGCCCGGCGGCATCCACCTCCGGCCCACAGCTCAACGCCGGCGCGATGGCCAGCCCCGTGGCCCCGGCCGCGTACTCCTTCAAACGGCGGGTGAGAGCGAGGAGTTCCGCCGGACCCGGGCGCGGCCCGCCCGGATCCACCCCGGCCCGTTCGAGCACCTCGTCGGCGACGAGCACCGCGAACCCGGCCCCGCGCCCCTCGCCGAGCCGATCCTCCCGGTACCGGGCGGGATCGACCAGGCGCAGCAGCCCCAGCGCCCGCTCGGCGGCCAGATCCCCGGGCACCAGGTCCAGCACCCGCAGGCCCTCCCGGTCGGCGTGCACGCACGCGGCGAGGAAGGTGGCCGCGTCGGGCTCGACCCCCCGCGCGGTGAGCAGCCGCCACCCGGCGGCCCGCGGCACCCCGGCCGCCGTGGGCGGGACGACCGGCAGCACCGGGATCGCCCGGAGCCGGCGACCGGCCCGTAAGGTGCCCGCGCCGAGCGCGGCCAGCAGCACCGCGGAGGTCCACCGGACCCGGACCGGGACCCGGGCCGGGACTCCGCCCAGGCTCCGGCTCCGGAAAATCGGGGGTGGGGTCATATCAGCTTCTCCAACCGGTCGGCCGCGGCGGCGGCACCGCCCGCCGCGGCGAATGAGGCCTGGATCCGCCGGGCGGACCGGCGGGGGCCGGGTTCGTCCAGCACGGCCGTGAGCGCGTCCCGCAGTTCCTCGGCCCGGGTCCGGCCGAACCGCACCCGGACCCCGGCCCCGGCGCGGACGACCTGCTGGGCCACGATCGGCTGGTCGTCGCGGATCGGCGCGACCACCAGCGGCAGTCCGTACGCGAGGGCCTCGCAGACGGTGTTGTGGCCGCCGTGGCAGACCACCGCGTCCAGGTGCGGCAGCAACTCCAGCTGCGGGACGCGCTCCTGGAGCAGTACGTGGTCCGGCGCGGCCCCGACCAGGGCGGCCGGCGCCGCCAGCACCAGCTGCACCTCCGCCGCCAGCCGCTCGGCCGCGCCCAGCACCGCGCCGTAGAAGCGGCCGCCCGCCTCCTGGTTGAGGGTGCCCAGGGAGACCAGCACCCGCCGCCGGGCCGGGTCCAGCCGCTGCCAGGGGAATCCGGAGGCCGTCGGCCGGGCCCCGAAGGCCGGGCCGACGAAGGCGTAGTGGGGCGGGAAGCCGCCGTCCGCTCCCACGAGTTCGGGAGTCGAGAAGACCAGGACCAGCCGGTCGGAGAAGCGCGGATCCCACTCCCGGCCCCCCTCACCGCCGTCCCCGTCCGGGCCGTCCGCCCCGAACTCCCGGAGCAGGCCCGAGATCCGCTCCGCCACCCACTCCCCGACCTTCGGGAAGTCGGCGAAGGGCCGGGTGAGTTCGGCCGAGGTGCTCGCGGACGTCGCCCACGGGACGCCGAGCCGCCGGGCGACCAGCGGCCCGGCCAGGGCCTGCTGGTCCGCGACCATCACGTCCGGCTCGAAGGCGCGGACCGCCCGGGTCACCCCCGGCACCATCGCCCGGGCCAGCGGGACCAGCGCCTCCTCCCACAGGAAGCGCAGCGCCCCCACCCCGCGCAGATCGCGCCAGCGCGCGTGCAGCGCCGAGTAGCCGCCGCCCGCCTCCTCGCCGGCCGGCAGGATCCGGGCCGACGGCGGCAGCAGCCCGGCCAGCGCCGAAGCCGGCCCGGTCCAGGCGATCTCGTGGCCCCGGGCGGCCAGTTCGGCCCCGACGGCCACGGTCGGATTGACGTGCCCCGCCAGCGGCGGCACCGTGAACAGCACCCTCATGGGACCAGCGCTCCCACCCGCGGCCGGGCCGCCGCCACCGGGGCCGCGGGTGCGGCCGTCGCGTCGAGATGGGCGAGCACGGCCTCCCGTAGCGCCCCGCTGCTCTCCTTGAGGACGTCGTGCCCCAGGCCCGGCAGGATCCGCAGGCTGCCGTGCGCGGCGTGCCGGGCCAGTTCCCGGGCGCCCGGCACCAGTTCGGAGTGCTCCCCGCAGACGATCAGGACCGGGCAGTGGAGCCGGGCGTAGTCGGCGGGGGTGAAGGTGCGGCTCGCGGCGATGTCGTCGATCAGGGTCGTGCGGTTGAGCAGGTCGTCGGCGATGGCCGTGAGGTGCGCGGCCTTGCGCAGGCGCAGGGTGAGCAGCTCCGCCGGAACCGGACTGTCCTCCAGGCTGAGGGCGGCGGCGGACAGGGTGTCCACCATGTTCTCCACCCACGCCCCGCCGAGCGGGGGTTCGAGCAGGGTGAGCCCTGCGACGAGGTCGGGCCGGGCCAGGGCGGCGTGCAGGGCGAGGGTCCCGCCGTAGCTGTTGCCGACCAGGTGCACCGGGCGCCGCCCGAGGTCCAGCGCGCCGAGCAGCGCGAAGAGGTCCCGTACGGCGGTGCGGCTGTCGTAGCCGGCGGGCGGGCGCTCGGTGCGGCCGTGGCCGCGCAGGTCGTAGAGGACGACCTCGTGCCCGGCCCGGGCCACCGGCACGGCCAGCGGACAGTAGAAGGAGGACAGGTTGTCGACGACCAGGCCGTGCAGGAAGACGACGACGGGCTGGTCGGCGGAGCTGCCGGTGCCGGCGGTGGCCGGGAGCCGCTGGACGTGGACGCGGAGGGAGTCCGCGAGGACGAAGGCCATCGCGGGCTCAGCCGGCCGTGGCGGCGGAGACCGCCGCGGTGGACGGGGCAGCGGGGATGTCGGCCGCGTCGGCGGGGTCGGCGGTGGCCGAGTCGGCCGCCGCCCGTGCCAGGGAGGCGTGCGTGATCCGGCCGATGTGGGTGACGAGTTCACCGACGGACATGGCGAGGATGGCGTCCATGTCCTTCTCCGCGAGGAAGCCCATCAGATCCACCTCTGCGCCGTAGCGGTGGTGGAGGAGCTCGGCGAGGGCGACGAACTCGATGCTCTCCAGGGCGAGATCCTCGTTGAACGTCGTCTCCATCGTGACCTCCTCCGCGAGGAGGTAGTCGTCGCCGACGATCTCCACCAGCATGGCGGTGATCTCGGCGAGGATGTCAGTTGCCATGACGTGTCTCCGTGAGGTGGAAGGGGACGGTGGGCGCCGCCGTGCCGTGGGCGGTCCAGGCGACGACGTGGTCGAGCGGCGCGGAGCCGAGCAGGGTGGTCTCGATGGCGTACGGGTGCCCGTCGGGGGACCGCACCAGCAGGCCGCCGGAATCCGGGTCGCCGGACACCCGCCAGTCCCGCGGCCGGCCGCCGAGCCCGCTGCCCTCCGCCTTGGCGGCGGCCTCCTTGGCGCACCACAGGGCGGTGAGCGCGGCCGGCAGGCCCGTGCCCTTGCGGGCGGCCAGGGCCTCGGCCAGGCGGAGTTCGTCCGGTCCGAGCGCGATGCGGATCAGCGCGTCCGGGTCGGCGGTCACCGGCTCCACGTCGATCCCGACGGCCCGGTCGGGGTGGGCGAGGGCGACCGCGATCCGGTCCTTGTGGGCGATGCTCAGCCGGTGTCCGCGGGCGAGCGGGCCCTCGGCGACGGGGCGGCCGGCGGGGTCGTTGCCGATGGGCACCTCCGCCGGGAACACCGGCCCCGCGCCGCCGTCCCACAGCAGTTGGCGCAGCGCGTCCTTGGCGGCGATCCGGCCCAGCAGCCAGGGCGCCCGGGCGCGCGGCGACAGCCGCTCGTAGGCCGCCCGTTCGGCGGCGCCCAGGTAGCGGCGCATCACGAGCTCCTGGGAGGCGGGATCGGACCAGCGGCGCCGGGCCAGGCACCAGCCGGCGGGCTGGGGTTCGCCGATGCCGCACACCTCCGGGGTGAACTTCATCGGCCAGACCCGCTCGTCGGCGCCGAACCGGCGGTACGTCCACCCCTCGATCCGCGCCCACACCTCGCCGCCGGCGCGGCGCAGCTCCACGTCGCCGCGCACGGTGACGTCGTGCACCTCGCGGATCCGGGCGGTGGCGGAGACGAGCTCCTGCGGGGCGGGCGGCGGCCCGGAGTACCGGATGCGGTCCACGGTGGCCGGGAACACCAGCCGGTCCACCGGGAGGCGCAGCTGCATCCAGTGCCCGAACAGCTGGCCGGCGGCGTCGAGCAGCGCGCCCGGGTCGGGGAGCGCCCGCAGGACCCCCTGGATCCCGTCCGAGCCGACGGTCCGCACCTCGTGCACGGCGGCGAAGCGGGGGCCGTGGAACATCCACCGGTCCCGGTAGAGCGCCCCGGCGCTGACGGGGGCGGGCCGCGGGTCGCGCAGGGGCGTGGTGTCGGGCGCGGGCGGCTGCCCGTAGTGCCCGGGCTCGCCGAGCAGGACGACCACCGTGGCGTACGCCCCGAGGCCGACCCGGTACCGGCCGGGCCCGTCGCCCCGCACGGTGACCTCGACGTCGACGGCCGGTTCCACGGGGAGCCAGCGAAGGGCCCGTACGTCCTCGTAGCCGAGCACGGCGAGGCCGGGCGGGGCGTACCGGCGGGCGGCGTCGGCCGCCAGCTCCAGCATGGTGGTCATGGGCACGACGGGGAACCGGTCGGAGTCCTCCGGCCAGTCGTCGGGCTGCAGGTACACGCAGTGGTCCCGTACGTAGGGCAGCGCGGCCAGGGAGACGTGGAGGGTGTGGTTCCCCGTGGCGCTCGGCGCAGGTGTGGGGCCGGGCTGCGGGCCGGGCTGCGCACCGGGCCCCGTGCCCGCGACCGCACCCGGCCCGGCGAGCGGGCCGGCCGGCTCCGGCGGGCGCCCGGCCGACCAGGCCTCGCTGACGCTCCGGGCCGCCGAGCGGGTGTCGCTGAGGACCGCGTCCAGGGCGGACAGGAGGACCGGTCGGAGTCCGGTGGGCGTGGGTTGGGCGGCCTCTGTGGTCTGCGCGGTCTGTGAGGTCTGTGAGGTCTGCGCGGTTGCCGGGACGGCCGGAGCCGGGGGCAGGAGGCCGCCGAGCGCCGTCCGGGCCTCCTCGCCGAGGCGGACCAGGGGCGAACCGAGGTCCAGCGGCACGGCACGCCCCGATCCGGCCGGGGCGGCGGTCGCCGGCCGGATGCCCGTGGCGCCCGACCCGGTGTCTGCCGGCCCCGCGGGCCCGGCGGACACCGGCCCGGAGCCCGCCTCCTGCTGCGTGCGCCCGGCAGGGAACAGCCGGTCCCAGCGCGGCGCGTGACCCTCGACCCACAGCGCGGCGCACGTGCGGCTCAGGGACGCCAGGCCGGGAAGGCGGGGGGAGGAGGTGGACACCGAGAGGTGGGGGCGCTCGCGCAGGGTGTCCTCGACGAACCCCGGCAGGCTGCCGGGGCCGAGCGTCACGAAGCTCCGCACGCCCTCCTCCTCGTACAGGCGCAGCGTCAGCTCGCGGAAGCGGACCGGCTCCAGGAGGTGGCGGACCACCAGCTCGCGCACCTCCTGCGGGGCGGCGGGGAACGGCGCGCACGTGGTCGCCGACCAGACCGGGAGGACCCCGGGCCGCAGCGGCAGCCGCGCGAACGCGGCGCGCACCTGGCCGAGGTACGGCTCCCACATCGGGGTGTGGAACCCCGAACGGAACGGCAGCTCCTGCCCGATCACCCCCTCGCCGCGCAACCGCGAGACGACGGTGGCCACTTGGTCCGGATCCCCGCACACCACCGACTGGTGCGGGCAGTTGTCGTGGCTGACCACCACCCGGTCCAGCCCGTGGAGCGCGGCCTCGGCCCGCCGCGCACCGCAGCCCAGCGCCGCGTACACGAGGTCCGGGACCTTCAGCGAGCCCGGGCGCAGCGAGTCGAGGAAGGTGTCGGCCGCCTCCTGCGGGTACATGCCGGCGGCCACCATCGCCGCCCACTCGCCGAGGCTGTGGCCCGCCAGTACGTCGGCTTCGATGCCGAGGCCCGGCAGGACCCGGGCGAAGAAGCGGCCCGTCGCGAGGGCGTCGAGGGCCCGTTCCACCAGCGAGGCACCCCGGGTGAGCCGGGGCGGGATGAGCCGCAGCCGGTCGGCCACGTCGTCCACCACCGGTGCGAACTCCGGCTCCAGGCCGGGGAACAGGAACGCCGTCCGCCCGCCCAGCGGCTCCGGCGTGAACCACACGTCGCCCCTGCCCCGCCAGGGCCGGCCGCGCGCCACGACCTTCGCGGCCAGGGCGAGGCGCTGGGGCGTCGGCCCGAGCACCGCCACCCGGCAGGGCCCGCCGCCTACGGGCACCGGGAAACCGGGGTCCGGGAAGCCGGGGTCCGGGAAGCCGGGGTCCGGGGACACGGATGCCGCCGAGCCGGAGTCCGCGCCGCCCGCCGCCCGGGAGGCCGACGCGAGCCGCGCCGCCAGTTCGGCCGTACTGTCCGCCGCCAGCAGCAGTACGCCGCCCCGCGCGGCCCCGCCGACCGGCGCCGCCGAGCCCCCCAGCGGCAGGAACCGGCGGACCGGGGCGGCCGGCCGGGCGGCGGCCGCCGGAGCCTCCTCCAGCACCACGTGCGCGTTGATCCCGCCGAAGCCGAACGCGTTGACCCCGGCCCGGCGGGGCAGCGGCCCGCGCTCCCACGGCTCCGCGGCCGTCACCGGCCGCATCCGGGTCCGGGCCAGGTCCGCGTGCGGCTCCTCCAGGTGCAGCGTCGGCGGCAGCACCCCCTCGTGCACGGAGAGGGCGGCCTTGATCAGTCCGGCCATGCCGGAGGCCTGCATGGTGTGGCCGAGCATCGACTTCACCGAGCCGAAGCCGATGCCCCGTCCGCTCGGCTCCGGCGGACCGAACACCTGGGCCAGGGTGTCCAGTTCGGCCGCGTCCCCGACCGGTGTCCCCGTACCGTGCGCCTCCAGCAGCCCCAGCGCGCCCGGCGCCCGGGGATCCAGGCCGGCCTCCCGCCAGGCCCGCTCCAGCGCCCGTACCTGGCCGGCGACCAGTGGACTCATCAGGCTCGCGGCCCGGCCGTCCCCGGCCACCCCGGTACCGCGGATCACCGCGTAGATGCGGTCGCCGTCGCGCTCCGCGTCCGCCAGCCGCTTCAGCAGCACCACCCCGGTGCCCTCGGACAGCAGGGTCCCGTCGGCCCTGCGGTCGAAGGGCCGGATCCGCTCGCTCGGGCTCAGCGCCCGCAGCTGCGTGAACACGCTCCACAGCGTGGCGATGTGGCAGTGGTGCACGGCCCCGGCGACCACCGCGTCACAGCGCCCGCCCGCCAGCAGTCCGACCGCCTGGTCCACGGCCAGCAGGGAGGAGGCGCAAGCCGCGTCGAGGGTGTAGGCGGGGCCGCGGAAGTCCAGCCGGTTCGCGGTGCGGGCGGCGGTGAAACTGGGCACCAGCCCGATCGAGGCGTCAGGCCGCTCGGGACCCAGCGCGTCCTGGAAGGCCGACCGCACCTGCGCGATCCGCCGCTCGCCCAGCTCCGGCGCGAGCTCCCGCAAGGTCTGCGCCAACTGGTGGGCGGTGCGCACCCGTTGGTCCAGCCGGGCCGTGGCCACGCCCATGAACCCGCCGCGCCCCAGCACGATCCCGATCCGGGAGCGGTCGGCCGGCAGCCGGTCCTCGCCGCCCGCGTCCGCGATGGCCTCGGCCGTCGCGTGCAGGGCCAGCATCTGATCCGGCTCCGCTCCCTCCACGGCGGCCGGCATGATCCCGAACCGGGTCGGGTCGAAGGCGGCCAGCCCGTCCACGAAGCCGCCGCGCCGACAGTAGAAACGGTCGCCGGCCGTTGGTTTCGTTGCGCCGTCCGGGTCGTAGTACACCTCGGGATCCCAGCGTCCGGGCGGGACGTCGCCGATGGAGTCCGTACCGGCGAACAGGTTGCGCCGGTAGCAGGCCAGGTCGGCGGCGCCCGGGAACACCGCGCCCATTCCTACGATCGCTGCGTCGGTGGGGCGCGGGCCGCCGGGCCGCCGGCGCTCACTCATCGCCGCTGTCCTTTTCCGGGGATGCGGATGCCGATGGCGATGGCGATGCCGATGCCATCAGGACTACCTGTACGTCGTTTCCGTACGCCAGTTCGTCGAGGAACGCGGCGGTGCCCGCCTCCGGGGCGATCAGCGGGATCCCGCGCCGGGCGTACGCGCGCTCCAGCTCGGGGGTCACCATCCCGCCCGCCTCCGCCGCCCAGGGGCCCCAGTCCACGGCCAGCACCCGGCCCGGGAAGGACTCCGCCCAGGTGTGGGCCAGGCCGTCGAGGGCGTCGTTGGCCGCGGCGTAGTCGCTCTGGCCGCGGTTGCCGTACACCCCGGCGACACTGCCGAACAGGGCCAGGAACCGGGGAGCGGGGCACGACCCGTGCTCGGCGGCCGCGGCGGCCAGGTGGCGGGCGCCGGCCACCTTGGTAGTGAACACCTCGGTGAAGTCGGCCGGCTGCTTGTCGCGCAGCAGTCCGTCGCGCAGGATCCCGGCGCCGTGCACGATGCCGTCGAGCCGGCCGTGGCGCGCCCGGACATCGGCCACGACGGCCCGTACGGCCTGCTCGTCCGTGACGTCCGCGCAGTGGTAGCGCACGGAGGCCGCCGCTGTGGCGAGGGCGGCCAGGGCGGCCCGTACCTCGCGCTCCGCGAGGATCCGCGAGGCCGCCGCCTCGATCTCGGCGGGCGTACGGAGCCCCGCGGCGATCAGCGCGGCGCGGAGGGCGACCCGGTCGTGGGCCTGCCCGAACTCATCGGCGTCACCGGTCGGTTCGGGCGTGCGCCCGATCAGCTCGATGTGGCATCCGGTGGCGCGGGCCAGGGCGAGGGCGGTGCGGGCGGTGATCCCGCGGGCGCCGCCCGTGAGCAGGACCACGGAGTCGGGGTCCAGGGGTGGGGCGCCGCCGGTTGCGTGCAGGGGGGCGGGGACGGGGTGGCGGGTGGAGCGGGTGCCGTCCAGGGTGTAGCCGACTGAGGGTGGGGTGGGGGCTTCCGGCGTGGGGCTTCCGCCGTCTCCGGCTTCCGGGTTGTGGCCGCCGCCGTCTGTGAGTTCCGTGACGAGCTGGGTCGTGATGCGTTCCTGGTCCTCCTTGGGGTGGACCTCCACCGCGCGGATCAGCGTGCCGGGGAATTCGAGGGCGGCGCTGCGGGCGAAGCCGTGCAGGCCGGCGCCGGGGGTGCCGGGTGTGGTGACGAGGAGGAGCCTGGGCAGGCCGGCGGTCAGGGCGCGTTGCAGGCCGGGGAAGGCCTCGGGCAGGACCGGCTCGGCTCCCGGCCGCAGTGCGGACAGGTCGATCAGGCCGTCGAAGCCGGCCTCGGGCGTGGGCAGGACCTGCGCTTCGGCGCCGTGGGCGCGCAGGGCTTCGGCGAGGGTGCGGGCCAGGCCTTCGGTGTCCTCGACGATGCCGATGCGGAGGTTGCGCAGGGCTGTCGTCGGGTCGGGGGCGGGGGCCGGCGGTGCGGGCCGGAGCTCTATGCGGAGGCGGGTCACCGGGGGTGTGGTGGGCAGTGGTTCGGGGGCGGTTCCGACGGAGCCGTCGGGGGCGCCCTGCGTGTGGGACACCACCCAGTCCACTATTCCGCGCAGGGTCTTGATGCGGGACAACTCTTCGACTGCGGACTCGGCCGAGCCGCCGGGGTCCTGGGGGAGGCCGATTCGGTCGGCCAGGGCACCGATGATCTCGACCCGCTTGATGGAGTCGATGGACAGGTCCGCCTCCAGGTCCAGCTCCGGGTCGAGCATCTCCCGGGGGTAGCCGGTCCGGGTGTGGACGATCTCCAGGACGGCCTCCATGACCGACTCGGCGGACCGGGCGGCCGGCGGCGCGTCGTTGGCGGGGTCGGTATCGGTGGGGGCGGTTCCGGCGGGGCCGGTCGCGCGCCGGGGCACCTCCTCGGGCGCCGAACGTGACCAGGGGTCGGAGAGTGGAAGCGGCGTTGCGTTCGGCGCCCTGCGGGGGCGCCCCGGCACACGCCCGTCCCCGCCGGAACCGCCCTGGCTGTCCGGACTTGCAGCGCCCAGGTAGCCCAGGAGGATGTCCCGTTGGGCCTCCACCAGTTCGCGCGTGCCCCGGAGGTATTCCAGGACTGCCTCCTCGCGTCGGTCTGGGGACGGGGACGGGGGCAGGGATACCCGGGTGGGTGGGCGGAGGCCGCCGGATACCGGGGTGCCGGTCGCTGTGCGGACCAGGTGGCCGTCCACCAGCCAGCCCGGGCGGCCCGGGGCTCGTTCCGGGAGTTGGGTGGTTCGGCCGCGGAACAGGGCCTCGGGGTCTATTGCCACGCCCGTTGTCGTCAGTTCCGCCAGTGCCGTGAGCAGGCGGACCAGGCCGTGTTCGCCCGGTACGTCCAGTGGGACCGCCGTGTGGGGGCGGTCGTGGAGGATGCGGCCGATCAGGCCGGTCAGGACCCGGCCCGGGCCCGCTTCCACGAAGGTGCGGACTCCGGACGCGTACATGGCCTCCACCTGCTCCACGAACCGGACCGGCTCCGCGACCTGGCGTGCTGCAAGGCCTCGTACGGCATCGGGACCGGGCGGATAGGGGGAGGCCGTGGTGTTCGACCAGACCGGTACGGCGGGGTCGGCCACCGCCGTACCGGCCAGCTCCGTGGCGAGCGTCGTCGCCGCGCCCGCCACGACCGCGCTGTGGAAGGCGCAGGCCACCGGGATCGGCTCCGCCGACAGGCCCGCTTCCCGGAGTGCGGCCACTGCCGTGGAGACGGCTGTCGTCGGGCCCGAGATCACGCATTGACGGGGTGCGTTGTGGTTGGCCACCACGCAGCCCGCGCGGGCCGCGATCTCCCGGACTTCGGCCGGTGCGGCGGAGACGGCTGCCATGGAGCCCGGGTCCGTGCCGGCCGCCGCGAGGATCGCCTCGGCGCGGCGGGTGCTCAGCCGCAGGAGGGTCTCCGTGTCGTAGGCGTCCGCCGCCCAGAGCGCGGTGAGCTCTCCGTACGAGTGGCCGGCCACGGAGTCGGGTCGGACGCCGAGGTGGGTGAGGAGGCGGTGTGCCGCCGCTCCGGCCAGGCCCAGGGCCGGCTGGGCCATCCGGGTGTCGGTGAGCGCTGCCCGCTGGGCCGTCCGGTCCTCGGTGGTGAAGGCCGCCGGGGGGAACATCGCCCTGACCACCGTGGTGGGAGCGGTGTCCAGGAGTTCGCGGAGGAAGGGGAAGGCGGTGAACAACTCGGAGAGCATTCCGGGTCGTTGGCTGCCCTGGCCGGGGAAGAGGAACGCCACCCGGCCGGGGTCGGCCGAGTCCTCCCGTACGTGGACACCCGGGCCGGGAGTGAAGGTCCGGGCCTGTTCCAGCCGGGTCGCGAGCTCGTCGGGGTCGGCGGCCACGATCGCCACGCGGATCGGGCCGGAGCCCGTGGCGGCCTCCGCGGCGAGGTCGCGCAGTGCCCATGGGCGGCCGGCGGCGTCGTTCTCCTCCAGCCGGGCCGCGAGCCGCGCCATCGCCCGGCCCGCCGCCCGGCGGTCCTCACCGCGGAAGCAGAACAGCTCGGCGGGCCACTCCTCCAGGCCGTGCCGGGGCTCCGCGGTGCCCTCGTAACCGGCCAGCACCGCGTGATAGTTGGTGCCGCCGAAGCCGAAGGCGCTCACGCCCGCGATGCGTTGGCGCGGGGGCGCCGCCCAGGGCCGGGCCTCGGTGTCGAAGGTGAAGGGGCTGGTCTCCGCCTGCCAGGCCGGGTTCGGCGTGTCGATGTGCAGGGTGGGCGGCCGCACGCCCGTGTGGACGGCCCGCGCGGCCTTGATCAGCCCGGCCAGGCCGGCCGCGCACTTGGTGTGCCCGAGCTGCGATTTCACCGAACCCAGGGCGCAGGATCCGGGCGCGGCGCCGGAGGCGGTGAAGAGGTCGGTGAGGACGGTGAGTTCGGTGCTGTCGCCGACCACCGTGCCGGTGCCGTGCGCCTCGATCAGGCCCACCTCGCCCGGGGTGATGCCGGCCCGGGCGTAGGCCCGCTCCAGGGCTCGGCGCTGCCCTTCCGGGCGGGGCGCGGTCAGGCCCAGGGACCGGCCGTCGCTGGCCGCGCCGACCGCCTTCACCACGGCGTACACCCGGTCGCCGGCCCGCTCGGCGTCCGCGAGCCGCTTGAGGACGAGTGCGCCGACGCCCTCGCCGAGCGCGATTCCGTCGGCGGCGGCGTCGAAGGGGCGGCAGCGGCCGGTGGGGGACAGGGCACGGACCGAGGAGAACATCAGGTAGTCGTTGATGCCGTTGTGCACGTCGGCTCCGCCGCAGACCACCATGTCGCTGTCTCCGTCGCGCAGTTGGCGGCAGGCGAGGTCGAGGGCGGCCAGGGAGGAGGCGCAGGCGGCGTCGACCGTGCAGTTCGCGCCGCCCAGGTCGAGGCGGTTGGCGACCCGGCCGGCGATGACGTTGGCGAGGATGCCGGGGAAGGAGTCCTCGGTGAGCCGGGGCAGCTGCTCGTCCAGGGCGGGCGGGACCTCGCCCAGGTAGGCCGGGAGCAGTGCGCGCAGGCCGTACGCGCCCGCCAGTTCGGTGCCGGCCTCGGCGCCGAAGACCACGGAGGTCCGGGAGCGGTCGAACTCCCGGTCCCGGCCGTAGCCGGCGTCCGTCAGGGCCCGCGCGGAGATCTCCAGGGCCAGCAGCTGGACCGGCTCGATCCCGGCGAGCGAGGCCGGCGGGATGCCGTGCGCGAGGGCGTCGAAGGGCACGGGCCCGAGGAAGCCGCCCCACCGGGAGGGCGTGCGCTCGCCGGCCCGGGCCGGGTCGGCGTCGTAGTAGAGCGCCGGGTCCCAGCGCTCGGCCGGCACCTCGGTCACGGCGTCCGTACCGGCCAGGATCCGTGCCCAGTAGGCGGCGAGGTCGGGCGCCCCGGGGTAGGCGCAGGCCATTCCGACGATGGCGATGTCGAGCGGATCGGCGGCCGCCGCCCGATCCGGCCGGGTATGCGGCCCGGTGACCTCCCGGGCCCGCCGGTCCAGGAAGCGCGTCGCCCCCTCGGTCACCTGCGCGTGCAGCGCGGCCACGGTCGTGGTCCCGTCCCGCAGGGTCGCCGCCTGCCCCAGCATGAACAGCCCCTCCGCGTACTGCTCCTCCTCGCCGACGGCTTCCAGCCGGGGTGCGTCCGGGGCGTCCGCAGCATCCGCTGGCTTACCGTCCGCTCCGGTGTCGCCGGCGCGGCGGAGGCCCTTGGAGGCCAGCCGGAGGCGGCCCAGGTTGAGGTGTTCCAATTGCTCCCAGACGTCCCGCGGTTCGAGGCCGGCGGCCGTGAGGCGCCGGCGGGTGGCCTCGAAGGCCTCGGTGTACGGGGTCGCCGCGCAGCGGGTCGCGTGGCCGGGCGCGGTGTGCAGCAGCACGGTGTCGGCGCACTCCACCGCCGCCCGCTGGAAGACCGGCCGGACCGCCCCCGCCGCCACGGCCTCCTTCGTGAACAGGTACGCCGTACCCATCAGCACCCCGATCCGCGCCCCCCGATCGGCCAGCGGCGCGGCTGCCGCCACGGCCATCGCCGCGGAGCGCTCGTCGTGGATGCCGCCCGCGAACAGCACGTCGAGGGCCGCCGGTTCGGGGCAGGACAGCAGCCGTTCGATCTGCTCCTCCCAGAGCGGGAACGAGGCCCGCGGACCGACGTGCCCCCCGCACTCCAGCCCCTCGAACACGAACCGCCGCGCCCCCTCGGCGAGATACCGCTCCAGCAGCCCCGGCGACGGCACGTGCAGGTGCGTCCGGATCCCGGCCGCCTCCAGCGGCGCGGCCTGCGCCGGGGTGCCGCCCGCGATGATCGCGTACGGCGGGCGGGCCTCGGCCACGGCGGCCAGCTGCTCGCGCCGCAGCTCGGCCGGGGCGAAACCGAGCAGGCCCACGCCCCAGGGGCGGTCCCCGAGCCGCTCGGCGCTCTCGGCGAGGAGCCTGCGCACGTCGGGGCCCGCCATGACCGCGAGCGCCAGGTACGGGACCCCGCCCGCCGCGGCCACCGCCTCGGCGAAGGCCGCCTGGTCGCTCACCCGCGTCATCGGCCCCTGGACGACGGGCAGGGCCCGCTCCAGCGGCCGGGCCCGTACGGCGGCGGCCAGATGCCCGGCGATGGCCTCCCGCACGGCCTGGATCACCCCGCCCGTGGTCCGGTGGCGGGCGGCCAGCCGGGCCGCCGCGGCCCCGTCCTGCCCGACGGGCAGCAGCTGCGCCCGCAGGTCCCGGGCGCCCAGCAGCGCGGCGACCTGCCCCTCCGGCGGCGGGGGCAGGTCGGGCCGTGCGAACACCCGGTGCCCGTCGACGAGGCGGGTCTCGGAGCCGTCCATCGCCCGCAGTGCCGCCGCGACTTCGGCCGGCAGCGCCTCCTCGCCCTCGGCGGTCAGGGCGAGTTGTACGTCGAGCAGCACCCCGGCGGCTCCGCCCGCGACGGCCGCGGCCGCCGTGTGCGGCCCGATCCCGCCGCACGCCCGCACGGGCACCGCGCGCCCGGGGTCCGCGAGCAGCTGCTGGAGCAGGACGAAGGTGGTGGTCCCGCCCACCCGGCCACCGGCTTCGTGGCCCTTGGCGACGAGTGCCTCCGCCCCGGCGGCCACGGCGGCCGCGGCCTCCGCCGGGCTGGTGACCTCGGCCCACACGCGGGGCCCGCCGGACGCCGCGGCCCAGGCGGCCACCTGCTCCGGGGTGTGCGCCGCGGGATCGGCCAGCAGCACGGTGTCCACGGCGGACGGCAGCTCCCCGGGCCCGGTCGGGCAGCCCACGGGCACCCGCACCCCGTAGCGGCCGCCTTCGCCGAGCCGGCGGGCCAGTTCCGCGAAGGCGCGCCGCGCGGCGCTCGCGTCCCGGCCGAGGTCGAGCAGCCCGAGGGCCCCGGCGCGCTCGGCGGCGGTCACGATCCGCGGGTGTGGCTCCTCGAACGGACTGACCGCGACGACCAGATCGCGGGTGGCGGCGGCGGACTGCGGGGGATGGGGGGTCACGGGCGCTCCTCTTCCAGTGCTGTGTGACATGGCGCTGTGCGGGGCGGAAGAACCGGGGAGAGCGATGAGAACTGCGGGTCGTGCGGACCGGGCGCCTCTTGCGCACACCGGCCGGGCTCCCCGGCCGATCGGGGGCGAGCTTGAACCTTGAACAACGATCAAATGCCGGGACGCCGCGTTGCATCGTGCGGGGGGCGCCGTGCACTGTCAACAGCCATACGGAATACGATGCTTCGGGCCTTCGGGACCCGCAGACCACTCGGAACCCGCCCCGCGCGGACCGGCGGAACGCCCCCGCCGAGCCGGTGGCCTGCGGTGATTCCCGCCGGGGTGGGCCGACCCGATGCGCGGGCCGACGTACCGGATCCCCGTGGCTCATGCCGCACCGGCATGTCTTGCCGCCGACCCGGCATGAACGCCGCTCCCGGGGCTGACAGTTGTTCACCCTGCGGCCCTTACAGGTGCACCTTCCCGCGGTTACCGTCCGGTCATGACCCCCACCCTCGCGCAACTCCGCTACCTCGTCGCCGTTGCCGACTGCCGCTCCATCACCGGCGCCGCGGCCTCCGTCTTCGTCGCCCAGTCCGCGCTCTCCCGGGCCGTCCAGGCCATGGAGCGCGACCTGGGCGTCGAACTCCTCGCCCGCCGGGGAAGGGGGGTGGACCTCACACCGGAAGGGGCCCGGGTCGTCCGGCTGGCCCGTACCGTGCTCAACGCGGTCGAGGCCATCGACGACATCGGGACCCCGCACGGCAAGGACTCCCGGGGCTCCCTCGCCGTCGTCACCACACCCACCCTCGCCCTCGACCTGGCCGCCGACCTGGTCGCCGCCTTCACCGAGCGCCATCCCGGCGTGGACGTCCGGCTCCACCAGCACGACAGCAGGGAGGCGGTCGTCCAGGAACTGAACCAGGGCCGGGCCGAGTTGGCGCTGGTCGACCTGCCGATCGACAAGGAGCTCTCCACCCACCACATACAGGAGCGCGAGGTGGTGCTGATCTCGCCGATCGGCTCCCGGCTGCCCAACCCGGTGCCGCTGCGCATGCTCGACGGGCTCCCGATGGTGCTGCCCACACCGGGAACCGGCCGGCGCACCGAGATGGAGGCCATGTTCAGCTGCCTCGGGGTCCGCCCCGTGCCCTCCCTGGAGGTCGACGAACGCCTCGCCTGGGTGACGGGGGTGACGGACGGCCGGGGCTCCCTCATCTGGTACCGGGACGTGGTGTTAAGAGCATTCGGCGCCAGGGCGGAGATCCGCTCCTTCACGCCGCCCCTGCTCCGCCCGGTGGGCATCGCGCACGCCCGGCGGCCGCTGAGCCGCGTGGCCCGCGCCTTCATCGCGCACGTCGGACGCAAGGCGCCCATGCGGGAGCCGGTGCGCTGAGCCCGGCCACCGGAAGGCGTACCGGAGGCATACCGGAGGCATGCCGGCGCGGCATTGAACGATGCTCGAACGGGGGGTGGTTGGGCCTGGTGTCCTCGGCCGCTGCCGCCTCACATGGTCCGCATGTCCCGACTCCTGACAGCCCCACGGGCCGCCGCCGCCCTCGCGGCCGCGGCCCTCGCCACGATCCTGCCCGCGGTGGCCTGGATGACCAGCGCCACCGCCTCCCCTGCCGCCGCCGCGGTCCCGGCCGGCCCCGCGGCCGCCGCCGCCCTGGCGCCGGAGAAGAAGTGCACCCTGCCCGGCGGCCTGGCCGAGCTCAGCGGGCTCGCGATGAGCCGCAGGCACCCGGGCGTCTTCTACGCCGTCAACGACAGCGGGAACACCAACCAGGTCTTCGCGATCGACTGCACGGGCGCCACCGGCGTACTCAGGGCCACCCTGACCGTCTCCGGCGTCGGCAACACCGACTGGGAGGGCCTGGCGATCGGCAAGGACGCCGCGGGCGGCCCGGTGATCCTGGTCGGCGACATCGGGGACAACTTCAGCGGCCGCGCCGAGATCACCGTGCACGGCTTCGCCGAGCCCGCGCAGCTCGCCAACGCCACCGTGACCCCGACGACCTACCGCTTCGCCTACGCCGACGGCAAGCACGACGCGGAGTCCCTGCTCGCCGACCCCGTCACCGGCCGGCTCTACATCGCGAGCAAGCTCATCGGAGCCGCAGGCCAGCTGTACCAGGCCCCGCTCCCGCCGGCGACCGGGCAGGTCAACACCCTCACGGCGGTCGGGCCCGGCCCGGTGTTCGCCACCGACGGAGCCTTCTCGCCGACGGGAGCCTCGTACGTGCTGCGCAGCGGCGGACCGCTGGGCGCCAACACGGCCTCCGTGTACGACACGGCGGGGACCAAGCTCGCCGATGTGCCCCTGCCCGCCCAGTCGCAGGGCGAGACGGTGACGTACGCCGACTGCGCGAACCTGTTCGTCGGGTCGGAGAACGACACCCAGATCTGGCGGGTGCCGCTGCCGCCGGAAGCGATGCCCGGCTGCGGCACGACACCGACGCCCACGCCGACCCCCACACCGACGCCCACTCCCACGCCGACGCCCACTCCCACCCCGACACCGACCCCCACTCCCACCCCCGGGGACCTGAAGCTCGCCAACCCCGGCCCGCAGACGTGCAAGTTCAACCAGTCCTGCACCATCCAGCTCAGCACCACCGGCGGTAAGCCGCCCGTCCGGTACGCCGCCTCCGGCCTGCCCTGGGGCCTGTCCCTCGACGCCGCCTCCGGACGCATCACCGGCAAGCCCTGGAGCAGCGGAACGGTCCAGGTCACGGCCACCGCGACCGACTCCACCGGAGCCTCCGCGGGCACCTCGTTCGCGCTGACCGTCAACTGGTTCTGAGACGGCCCGGGGGCGGG
Organism: Streptomyces sp. NPDC059989; assembly: GCF_042736975.1. Classification (NCBI taxonomy): domain Bacteria; kingdom Bacillati; phylum Actinomycetota; class Actinomycetes; order Kitasatosporales; family Streptomycetaceae; genus Streptomyces; species Streptomyces sp. NPDC059989. Next base: position 122,382 of record NZ_JBHWUO010000010.1, on the reverse strand, counting down.
CTTGTACAACCCGCCCCCGAAGCCGCACTGTTGACCGAGATTCGTTCATCAGGTCAGGAGATCCGGCTTGTCGTCCCCCATGTCACCCGTCCCGCACGTCATCGACCCCGCGGGCGGCTGCCCGCACGCGCTGAACGCCCGGCTGCGCGCCCAGGGCGCCGTGGCCGAGGTCGTACTGCCCGGCGGCGTGCCCGGCGCGGTCGTCCTGGGACACGACGCGCTGAAGGAGTTCCTCGCCCACCCCGACGTGGCCAAGGACGCCCGGCACTTCCCGGCCCTGCACGACGGCACCATCCCGCCCGACTGGCCGCTGCGGGTCTTCGCCAACGCCCAGGGCATGCACACCTCCGACGACGACGACCACCGCCGGCTGCGCTCGCTGGTCGGCAAGGCCTTCACGGCCCGCCAGGTGGAACGGCTGCGGCCGCGCGTCGAAGAGCTGACGGCCGAACTCCTCGACGACCTCGGGCGGGCGGCGGCCGAAGCCCCCGACGGGGTCGCCGACCTGCACACGCACTTCGCCCTCCCGCTCCCGATGAGCGTCATCTGCGAGCTGCTCGGCGTGGACCCCGAGCACCGGGACCGGCTGCACCGGCTGACCAACAAGGTGATCATCGCGACCGACGTCACCCCGGCCGAGAAGATGGCCGCCCTCCAGGAGCTCGTCGCCCTGACCGGTGTCATCGCGGCCGCCCGCCGCGAGGCCCCCGGGGAAGACCTCACCAGCGCCCTGATCGCGGCCCGCGAGGCCGACGGCGACCGGCTCAGCGAGGTCGAACTCATCGGCACCATGCGGCTGATGCTGGTCGCCGGCCACGAGACCACCCTCAACCTGATCACCAACGCGGTCCGCGCCCTGTGCACCCACCGCGACCAGCTGGCCCTCGTCCTGGAGGGCAAGGCGACCTGGTCGGACGTGGTGGACGAGACCCTGCGCTGGGACTCCCCGGTCAGCTGGTTCCCCTTCCGCTACCCGACCCGCGACCTGGACGTCGAAGGAACGGTGATCCCGCAGGGCACCCCGGTGCTCGCCGGCTACAGCGCCGCCGGCCGTGACGAGGCCTTCCACGGCCCGGACGCCGACCGCTTCGACATCACCCGTCCCACGGCCGCCCGCAGCCTCTCCTTCGGCCACGGCGCGCACTACTGCATGGGCGCCCCGCTGGCCCGGCTGGAGGCCACCATCGCCCTGGAGAGGCTCTTCACCCGCTACCCCGACCTGGACCTCGCCGTCCCCGAGGCGGAGATCCCGCACCAGCGCAGCTTCGTCAGCAACAACGTGCCGTCGCTGCCGGTCCGCCCGGTACGGACGTAGCGGCGCCGCGGCACCTCGGCCCCGGCGGGGCTTCCCGCCGGGTGCCTGGGCCGTCCGGGGGAGTCACGCCGCGCTCGGCGGCGCGAGCTGCGTGCTCAGCCAGCCCAGGGCCTCCGGGTACATCGCGATCCAGGTCTGGAAGTTGTGCCCGCCTTCCGGGCGGACGAGCGTCTTGACCCGGACCCCGCTGCCCGCCGCGGCCTTGGTGAAGGCCTCCAGCTGCTGGGGCGGGCTGTCCTTGTCCTGCGCGGAGGTGGCCAGGAACAGCCCGACGTCCGCCTTCTTCGTGTGCTCGACCAGCCACATCGGGCTGTTGCGCTCGCGCAGGGCCGGGTCGGGCAGCACCTCCGGGTCGCCGGTCAGCGGATCCGGGTCCAGGGCCGCGCCCGCCCGGAACACCTTCGGGTACTGCAACGGCAGCTTGGCCGCGCAGAAGCCCCCGGTCGACACGCCCATCAGCCCCCAGCCGGCCGGGGCCGGCAGCGTACGGAAGTTCCGCGTGACCAGCTCCGGCACGTCCTGCGCGAGCCAGTCGGCGATCTTGCGCCGCGGGGTGTTGCTGCAGTCGGTGTTCACCCCGCCCGGATAGATCTCCGGCACCACCAGGATGAAGGGGTGCGCCGCGCCCAGCTGCACCAGCTGGTCGAGCGCGCCCGGCATGTTCCCGAGGTCCATCCACGTCCGGGGTGTGCCCGGATAGCCGTGCAGCAGCATCAGCACCGGAAAGCGGGTGCGGTCCGCGCCCGGTGCGTCGTACTCCGGGGGAGTCCACACCGTGACCTGCCCGGCGAGCTTGGAGTGGGAGCCGCGGAAGTAGGTGGTCCGGGTGCCGTCGCCGTTCTGCGTGAACCTGGCCCGGCCCGGCGGCGGGCCGGTCATCGAGCCCGCCTCCTGCCCGGTGTCGGTGCCGAGCAGGTCGTCCCAGGAGGAGTAGAGCCCGTAACTGCCGTTGATCCAGGTGGCCACCACACAGATGGCGGTGAGCTGGCAGACCCCGATCATCAGCACCCGCGCCGGCCAGCGCACCCACCCCGGGCCCGGGATCCGGTTCCACAGGAGCAGGGCGGCGAGCATGGCCAGCGCGGTGACGACGATCAGCGTGACGAGGAACGACGTACTGGTCAGCTCCACGGCGCCGGCTCCTGACGGGATGAAATGCGGCCGATGTCCGATTGTCGCGTCAATCCGCCCGCGGCGCCCTCAGGGAGCCGACCCGACGCGCACGGTCACCGTGTGCCAGCCGGTCGCCCCGTCGGGCAGGGTGCCGGTGCGTTCCCCCGTCTGGACGGCGCCCGTGCCGTCCGTGGCGCGGACCTCGAGGGTGTGCCGGCCCGCCGTCGCCTCCCACGGCCACACCCACTGGCGCCAGGTGTCGGCGCCGTCCGCGGCCCCGAGCCGCGCCTCGTGCCACGGACCGCCGTCGACCCGTACCTCCACCCGGGCGATCCCCCGGTGCTGCGCCCACGCCACCCCGGCGACCGCCACCGGGCCGGGCACCAGTACCGCGCTCGCCCGCGGGGTGTCGATCCGCGACTGCGTCTTGACCGGGCCCATGGCCGCCCAGGACCGGCGCACCCAGTACGCGTCGTAGGCGGCGAAGGTGGTCAGCCGCAGCTCGCGCAGCCACTTGCAGGCGGAGACGTATCCGTACAGGCCCGGTACGACCATCCGGACGGGGAAGCCGTGCGCGAAGGGCAGCGGCTCACCGTTCATCCCGACCGCCAGCAGCGCGTCCCGGCCGTCCATCACGGTCTCGACGGGCGTGCCCAGGGTCATGCCGTCCACCGAACGGGCCACCAGCTGGTCGGCCGGACCGCCCTGCGACGGAGGCCGTACACCGGCCTCGCGGAGCAGGTCCGCGAGGCGGACGCCGAGCCAGCGGGCATTGCCCGCGTACGGGCCCCCGACCTCGTTGGACACACAGCACAGGGTGATGTCGTGCTCGACCAGGGGGCGGGTGAGCAGCTCCCGCAGGTCGAGGGTGAGGGGTTTCGCGACGCCTTCCCCGTGGATGCGCAGCCGCCAGGTGTCCGCGTCCACGCGGGGGACGACGAGGGCGGTGTCCACGCGGTAGAAGTCCCGGTTCGGGGTGAGGAAGGGGGAGACCCCGGGTACCCGCAGGTCCGCGCCGGCGGGTACGGGCGGCGCCGGCACGGCGGGCGCGGGGAGGCGGAATCCGGCCCGGGAGGCGGTCGCGCCGGCGGAGCCGTAGGCCCCGAGGCGGCGTCCGGCGTAGCCGGCCCCGGCCGAGACCGCCAGGGTGGCGGCGACGAGGCGGCCGAAGCCGCGGCGGTCCATCGCCCAGGCGCCGCCGGCCGACGTCCCGGCCGGTCGTGGTCGTCGCAACGCCGTGACCAGCAGGTACAGCACCCCGGCGGCGGCGGCCCCGCCCACCAGCGAGGGCAGGGCGTCCCGCCAGGTCGCCTCCGGCCGGCTGAGCGCGGCGGCCGCGCCCAGCACCCCGAAGCCGCCGGCGAGGGCCATGCCTGCGGGGAGCCGGCGGAGGGCGAGCAGGCCGGCCCCGACGGCCACGGCGCCCAGGAGGGCGACGATGCCGAGGGTGAGCACCAGCTTGTCGGCGGTGCCGAACTGCCGGATGGCCCACTCCTTGACGGCCGCGGGCGTACGGTCGACCACGGCCCCGCCGACCGCCGTGAGCGGGGACGCCTCCGGCCGGACGGCGGCCGCGGCCAGCTCGGCGAGGGCCAGCCCGGCGCACGCGGCGATCACGCCACCGGCGGCGCCGAGCAGGCGCGGCGGCCGCCCCGGCGGCCCCGGGCGCCTCGGATCTGCCTTCACACGGCCAGTGTGCCTCGCCCCCCGGGGTCCGGCCCGGCGCTCCCGCTGCCGCGGCCGCCGGTCGGGGCCGCCGGTGAGGGCCGCCGGTCAGTGCACGGGCGCCGGCGGCACCCAGCGCCCGGTGCGCGGCGCCTTCACCCCGTACTCGTCCTTCAGCTCCTCCGGGATGGCGTGGTGCATCACCCGGCCCCGGGTCAGCGCGGACAGTTCGAGGCCGGAGAGCAGCGAGCCCGCCTTGTCGAGCGCCCACTCCGCGTACGGGCTGCTGTCCTCGATCGTCTCCAGCAGCCCGAGGAACACCGGTACCGCCTTGGCCGCCGTGTCCCAGGGCGTGCGCGGGATCTCCAGCCAGTCGCCGATGGTGTCGCCGACGAGGTAGCGGACGGTGGCGGGCACCATCGGGTCGAAGAAGGTGCCGGGGACCACGTCCTCGTACATCCGCATCAGCTGGGCGTTGAGCTTCACCCCCTCGGGCGAGGGGCCGAGGTTGCGCAGGAGGTACAGGTCGCAGTAGTCGCGGGCCTCCGCGAGGCTCTCCGGCACCGCCGACATGTCGCAGCCCAGCATGGCGCCCACGACGCGCCAGGCGTAGAAGTAGGCCTCCGCGCCGTCCTCGCTCATGTGGATGCCGAGCTGGTGCATGGCGTCGAGCACCAGGAGCGAGAAGCAGATCTGACCCCCGATCATGTCCTCCTGGCAGATCGGCAGTCCGTCCTTCTCGATGTCCCAGTGGCCGCCGTGGCGCAGGTGGTGGCGGACCGCCGCGTGCAGCAGCCGCACCTTCTGCGCGGCCGGGATGAACTTGCTGCCCTCCGCGAAGGAGTTGGTCTGCATGAGGTAGGTGACGAACTGCCCGGTGTTGGCCATCCGCCGCGAGGGGTACGCGAGGGAGTGCGTCGAGGAGAGCAGCCGGGAGAGCCGGGGGATGGCGTAGGTCGCGGGCATCGCCGCGAAGGACAGGCCGGTGTTGATGTGGGCCGCGTTGTCCATGAAGAACAGCCGGGCCTGCTCCATGACGTCCCAGTCCACCCAGCTCGGGGGCATGGCAGTCGCCTCGAAATAGGCGCGCGCGGACTCCGGGAGCTGCTCGGGCAGCTTGTCCCCCGCGGTGGTGAAGAACCGCATCAGGGTGTTGAGGTCGCCGACCTCCTTGCGGTGGAACATCGCGGCGACGGTCTCGTCGGCGAGCGGATCGCCCTGGGTGCGCAGGGCGTCGAGTGCGGCGTCGTCGTATCGGGTGCGCGCCGAGGTGGTCTTGGTGGTGTTCACTTCAGTCGTCCTTCTGGTCTCTTCGGGTGGGGTGCCGGTCGTCGGCCGCCGGCCGGGGCGTTGGCCGCGGCGGCTGTTACCGGGACCGCTCGGCGGCGGTCCCGGCCAGCTCGCGCAGCGCCGACCGCGCCTCCGCGGGCATCGGTGCGACGTCCAGGGCGCCGGTGGCCCGTCCGATGCGCTCCCGGATCATGTCCTCGACCTGTTGCCGGGCTCCGTGGCGCTCCATCAACTCCCGGACCGAGGCGGCCTCTTCTGGTCCAAGGTCGGGATTGCCGACGAGTTTCGCGAGCAGCCGGCGGTCGTCCGGGCCGGCCGCCGCCACGGTCAGGGCGAGCAGCGCGGTGGGTTTGGCGTCCCGGAGGTCGTCCAGGTTGGACTTGCCGGTCCTGGCCGGGTCGCCGAAGGTGCCCAGGAGGTCGTCGCGCAGCTGGAAGGCCTCGCCGAGCGGGAGACCGTAGGCGGAGAAGGCGTCCAGCAGGGCGGGGGAGCCGCCGCCGAGGGTGGCGCCCAGGTGCAGCGGCCGCTCCACGGTGTACTTGGCCGTCTTGTAGCGGGCCACCTCCAGCGACTCCGCCACCAGCGGACCCGCCACTTGAGGTTCCAGGGGAGGTCGCGTGCCGGTGCGCAGCACCTCCAGGAACTCGCCCGCCATCGTCTCGCGGAGCAGTGTGGACCAGAGCGGCACCGTCCGGGCGAGGTAGGCCCCGGGCAGCCCGCAGGAGGTGAACACGTGTCCCGCGTACCCCATCAGCAGATCGCCGAGGATCAACGCGAGCGCCGTGGAGCGCTGCCCGGCCGCGGCGAACGCGGCGTGCGCGGTGAGCTGCCCGTGCCGCATCCGGCTGTCGTCGATGATGTCGTCGTGGGTGCAGGCCGCCGCGTGGACGAGCTCCATCGCGGCCGCGGCCCGGATCACCCCCTCGCAGTCGGGCTGGCCCGCCGCCCGCCACCCCCAGTACAGGAAGGCCGCGCGGATCCGCTTGCCGCGCGCCAGCGACCGGCGCAACTGCTCGGAGAGCGGGGTGAGTTCGACGTTCAGGCCGAGCAGGGCCTGCTCCTCCTCGTCGGCCAGCCCGATCAGGACCTCGTCGATGCGGCCCTTGAAGCCGGCGTGGTCATGCACAGGGGCGGCCCTCGGCGGCGATGCGCTCCGCGGCCCGCCGGGCCATGGTCTCCAGGTAGTTCTCGTTGCCCACTCCCGCCCGGCGGGTGGCCAGTTCTCCGCGCTTGCGCAGCTCCACCACCCCGTCGGTGAACAGTTCCCGCAGGTCGGAGCGGCGCATCACGTGCTGCGCGCGGTCAGCGGTCTGCCGCAGCTGGTCGAGGGCAAGATCGGCCACTCCGGCGGCGAGCAGCGTCAGCAGCTCCAGGGGCGCGGTGTTCGGGGCGGTGCCGGCGGACCGTTCCCGCTGGGGCCGTTCCCGCTCGGACTTTTCGTGCGCGCGCTGTTCGTGTTCGGTCTGGGACATGCTGCGGTGCACTCCTGGTCGCGTCGTGCCGGCGAGGCATCGGAAGGGGCGGCCACCGGATCGCTCCGACGGCCGCCCCTGATCGTTTCCGGGTCAGTGAACCGAGTGCCGCTCCCGGGGGACGAACCGCGGGCGGTCCTCTCCCTCGCACGAGTGCCGAGATTCCCACGGGCGGGTGACGATCGCCGGATGAGGCGATGGCCACCGCCGGCGGTGGTGTATCTCAGCCGGCCGTCGCCGCGGGGAGGGCCGCCGCGATGCCCGCCGCCACCTCGTACGGGTCCCCGCTCGGCCGGACCGGATGCCGGGTGGTCAGCCGGGCCCACTCCTCCTCCACGGCATGCCAGTCGATCTGCCGCGGCGCGGTCCGCCCGACCAGTGCCTCCTCCAGCGAGTCGAAGTAGAGCTGCCACCTGCGCGCGTACAACTCCGAGACCAGACCGCTCCATTCACGGTTCGCGTAGTCGTGCAGGAATCCGCCCTCGCTGGTGCTGCGCCGCCCCCACACGCTGAGGACGGAGCGGGCGTCGTACTCGTACCGGTCCTGCTCGGCCCGGTCGGCGCCCGAGGAGCGGGCCCGGTCGAGCCAGCGGCCGAGGAGGAAGTTCGGGTCGGAGCCGGTGACCGCGTCCAACCGCCTTTCCCCGTCCGCCCATTCGGCGACCAGTCGGCGGAAGAGCGTCAGGTCCTTGGCCTCGTAGGCCGCCTTGATCCTGGGCAGCAGCACCCGCGAGTGGTTGGCGAGGGCCTGCCGGGCGGTGTCCACCAGGTCGAAGCGGTAGGCGCTGGAGGCGCGCAGGGCCGGATCCACCTTGAGCAGGTGGTCCAGGGCTCGGCGCACCGAACCGGCCGGGTAGCGCATGGACTGGGGGCTCCAGTACGCCGCCCCCGCCGCGGTCAGGCTCGGCCGTGCGGTGAAGAGGCTGTCCTGCGACTCCGACCACAGCCCCGAGGAGGTGCTGTACGGCCCCTTGCGCAGCTCTTCCCACGCGGCCGAGGCCTCGGCGTCGGGGCGGCCGTAGCGGCGCGCCGCGAAGTCGGCGAACCACCGGCGTTGGTCGATCGGCCCCGGTTCCCAGGCCAGGTCCGTGAAGAGGTCGAAGGCGGCCGGATTGGTGCCGGTGCCCTCCGGGAGGTAGGCGATGCCGGTCAGGGCGCTGTTGCCCTTGGCCCGCCAGGGGCCGAACCGCTCCAGCCAGACGGAGGTGTTGGCGCCGACGGTGGTGTGCCCGCCGAAGTTGTAGATCGTGCCCATCGCGTACGGCGTACCGCCCCAACGGGCCTCGCGGTCAAGGCGGTTGTACCGGTCGGAGAGGCCGTCCAGGATCAGCAGCCTGGTCCTGTCCACCCCCGCGAGGAGCTCCGCGGTCGGATCGTCCTGCCATCCCAGCACCGCCCACAGCGCCCCCGGGTGCGCGGCGTGGAGGGCGGCCTGGATGGCGCCGGCCGCCGCGCCGACGTCGACGGAACCGGTCCGGCCGCCCTCGTGCAGCGGGCTCATCCGGTACATCGTGCTGTCCCCGAACACCGCGCGCTGCTCTGCGTAGTAGGCCGCGGCCAGCCTTCCGAACACAGGCGAGGCCGGGTCCAGCCAGTCCGGGCGCTCGAAGCCCGCCCAGTCGCCCTGCGGCACGGTCGCCGCCCCCGGGTTGCGCGCGGCGAACTCCGGCGGCACGGTGCCGAAGTAGCCCGGCAGCACCGGGGTCATGCCGAGGCCGCGCAGCTGCTCGGCGATCCGCCCGCCCAGCTCGGCGCGCTCCCGCATCAGCCGCTCGGAGACGGGTCCGCCGAAGCCGTTCAGGTTCTGCAGCAGCCACCAGCTCTGGTGGGCCGGGCCCGGGATCCAGGCGCGCAGCTCCTCGGCGGAGTAGCCGAAGCCCTGGAGCGCCCGGTAGTACGGGTACTCGGCGCCGACCTGCACGAACACCTCGTTGACGCCGTGCAGGGCGAGCAGGTCGATCTGCCGCTGGTGCTCCTCGAAGGTGCGGTACGGGCCGGAGTAGCCGTCGTCGGTGTCGTTCAGCGCGTACCGGTGGGGTACGAGCGCGCTGCGGGTGACGGGTGCGGGGACGCCCGGCAGGCGGGCGGGCAGCATTCCGATGCTGTCGCCGGGCCAGCCGATGTCGGCCCCGGCGACGTGCTGCAGGTACCAGCCGACGCCCGTGAGCAGGGTGGCTCCGGTGCCGGCGCGCACGGTGATCGCGCCGGGCGGGCCGGAGAGCGTGAAGGTGTCGGCGGCGGCCGCCGCGTCGGGCACGAACGTGAACTGCCCGGCGTGGCGCGGCAGCAGCCGCTCCAGCGCGGCCCGCGCGGGGGCGACGTCGAAGGTCGCGCGCGGCCCAGGGGCCGGAAGGCCGGCCCGTACGTCGGCCCGCACGTCGGCCCGTACGGGCGCTGCGGCCCCGGGCCCGGTGGCGGCGGGCGCCACACCCGCGCAGACCACGGCCAGCAGCGCCGCGGGCAGTACGGCGAGCGCGACCGGCCGGGACACCGTCCGCCGCCCACGCCGCCCGGACACGGGCACAGGCGCCGAGCCCGGGAGGGACGCGGAGTCGGGCGGCACGGGGAGAGGCGCGGCCAGGGGCATCGGGTTCGTCATCCGTTCGCCGTCAGACCGGCAGGGACCAGGCCTGGTCGACCCGGTGGTCGCCGCAGGGGGTCAGCCGCAGCCGCTCGGCCGGGGCGTCCGGGGTGGCGGCCGCGGCCGGGGCCGTCAGGCACTGCCCGCTCGCCTCCTCGACGAGGGCGCCGTCGCGCCGGTGTGCCCAGCTCTGGCCGGGCTGCTCCGCCGGCCCCGACGCGCAGTCCGCCAGCTCCACCAGTCCGCCCTCGCCCGCCGACAGGCACTCGCCCGCCAGCCGCAGGCGCCCGTCCTGGCCGACGATCCACCGCTGGTCGGGGGCCCCGGTGCACGCCGACAGCACGACCGCGCCGACACCGGTGGTGTTGGCCCCGTCGGCGCAGCGGACGCCGTTGCCGACGATCTGCCCGGTCGCCACGGCCTGCGCGCAGCCGCGCGGGGTGAGCCGCCAGACCCCGGTGTCGTGACCGGCCACCCTCCCGGTCAACGTCTCGGAGAGCTCGCGGCGTTCCCCGTTCCAGAGGTTCCGCGCGTCGACCGTGCAGGACGGCAGTCCGATCTCCTCCAGCGGCACCGCGATGTCGCGGGCGGTGGACGAGCGGTTGAGGACGGCCACCGCGCGGTCGCCGTTCGCGAGCGGCCGTACCAGGATCTCGAAGGTGGCGTTGGAGGAGACCACCGCGCCCTGACGGCCCATGGGGTCCTGGTCCAGCTCGATCATCCGGGTGTTCCCGAGGGCGGCGAGCCCCTCCGGGGTCAGCTTCGAGACCTCGGAGGACAGGATGAAGGGGGCCGCCATCATGGCCCAGAGGGCGACCTGGCTGCGGCCCTCGGCCGCGGTGAGCCCGGGGGCGCCCGCGATCAGGAAGTCGGGGTCGTTCCAGTTGCCGGGGCCCGCGTACCGGCCCAGCCAGCGGTTGTAGCCGTAGTTGCCCAGCACCGAGCTCCACCGCGAGGTGGCGGGGGCGGCGGGCTGGTACACCTTGATGTCCTTGCCCTCGCGCCACAGCTGGCCCGTCTCCCCGACCCAGCCGAGGACCCTGTGCCAGTCGGAGCCGCCCCACTCGCCCTGCTGGAAGTAGGCGGGCGCGGAGGCCGACAGCACCATGTCCCGGCCGCTGCCGCGCAGGGCCGCGGCCACCGCGGTGTACGCGTCCCGGTAGGCCTGCTCCTTCGTCTTCCCCGGCGGCACCCACAGGTTGCAGCCGTCCATCTTCACGTAGTCCACCTTCCAGGAGGCGAACTGCCGGGCGTCCTGCGCGTAGTGGTCCGCGCCGCCGCCCTGCGGGGCGCCGCTGCCCGGGTACTTCTCGCAGGTGAGCGAGCCGGCGTCCTGGTAGATGCCGAACTTCAGGCCCTTGGCGTGCAGATGGTCCCCGAGCCAGGCCATGCCGTGCGGGAACTTCGCGGTGTCGACGACCAGTGCGCCCTGCGCGTCGCGGCTCTTGGTCATCCAGCAGTCGTCGACGGTGACCGTGTCGTAGCCCTTGGCGGCGAGGCCGGTGGACACGAGGGCGTCGGCGTTCGCGACGACCTTGGCCTCGTCGATGTCGCACATGTAGTGCGCCCAGTTGTTCCAGCCCATGGGCGGGGTGAGCGCGAGCGGCGTGTCCGAGGTCGCGGTGGGCTCCGCCCCCGCGGGGGCGGGGGAGAGGGCCAGGGCGAACAGGGCGGCCGCGGTCAGACAGGGGAGCGAGGCGCGCAGGCGGAGCGGCACGGAGTCTCCTTGACGTGAGGGCACTCGGTCGGGGGGCGGTCGAGGACAGTCGTGCGCCCAGTGCAGCCAGGTGACTACCCGCTGTCAACATACGTCGTTGATTATCCGTCAATGACCAGCAATATGGCCGTAGTCGATCGCATGCGAGAGCGGTGATACGTCGTATGGTACGAGGTATGTTACGATGTATCTCATGCCGAGGACATCAGCCGCACTGGACCGCGCCACACCCGAGGCGATCGCCGTCGCCGCCCTGCGCCTCCTCGACGAGGAGGGCCCGGGACAGCTGAGCTTCCGCGCCCTCGCCGACCGGCTCGACGTCTCCCACGCCACCGTCCAGCGGCGCTGCACCGACCTTGCCGGCCTGCTGGACCTCTGTACCGAGCACCTGGCCGCGCAGCTCCCCGACGTCCCCGCCGGCACGGACTGGGCGCAGGCGACCGAGCAGCGCTTCACCGCCCTCTACCGGCTGCTCACCGCGCATCCCGGGCTGCTGGTCCTGCGCGGCGGCCGGCCCTGGCTCGGGCGGCAGCTGCTGGCCCGGCTCGTCGAGCCCGCCCTCGCCGACAGCGTGGCCGCCGGGATGACCGCCGCCGAGGCGATGACCGTCTACCGCCGCATGTACCTGCTCACCCTGGGCAGCGCCGCCTTCGTGGACCACCGGGATCCGGCCGGAGCCACCGCCGCCTCGCGGGCGGCCCTGGCCGCGCTGGATCCGGAGGAGTTCCCCGTGCTCTCCGGCGCTCTGGCCGACGTACTGCCCCCGCTGACCGACCACGAGGTGTACTACGGCGCCCTGCGCCAGCTGATCGACGCCGCCCGTCCCGGCCGGCCCGCGGGGCCCGCCGGGCCCACCGTCTGACGAGGAGTCCGCCCATGGAACAGCAGCTCGACTACGCCGCCGTACGCGCCGCCGCCGACCGGATCGCGGGCGCCGTGCGGCCCGTCGCCGTCGCCCAGGCGGCCGAAGGCGTCTGGTACGCCCTGGAGCACCTCCAGCACACCGGGTCCTTCAAGGCCCGCGGCGCCCGCAACTTCCTCGCCGCCCACCGCGAGGCCGGCACCCTCCCCGCCGCCGGCGTCACCATCGCCTCCGGCGGCAACGCGGGGCTCGCCTGCGCCTGGGCGGCCCGCGCCCAGGCCGTGCCCGCGACCGTGTTCCTGCCCGCCAACGCCCCGCGGGTGAAGGTGGAACGGCTGCGCGGCTACGGGGCCGAGGTGCGGCTCGTGGGCGACCGGTACGCCGAAGCGCTGGCCGCCTGCGAGGAGTTCGCCGCCGAGAGCGGGGCCCTGAGCAGCCACGCCTACGACCACCCGCTCATCGCGGCGGGCGCAGGCACCCTGCTCGACGAGATCCGCACCGCCCTGCCCGGGCTGGACACCGTGGTCGTCGCGGTCGGCGGGGGCGGGCTGTTCGCCGGGGTCGCCACCGCCGCCCGCGAGCACGGCGTACGGGTGATCGCCGCCGAGCCGGAGAACTGCCGGGCGCTGAACGCGGCCCTCGCGGCCGGCCGCCCGGTGGACGTCGCCGTGGACTCCGTGGCCTCCGACTCCCTCGGGGCCACCCGGGTCTCGGCGGACGCGGTCGCCGCCGCGCAGGAGGAGAACGTACGGTCCGTCCTCGTCCCCGACGGGGAGATCACGGCCGCCCGGCGCGCGCTCTGGGAGGAGCACCGGATCGTGGTCGAGGCCGGGGCCGCCACCGCGCTGGCGGCCCTACGGGGCGCGCCGGAGCCGCTGGGCGCGCGGGTCGCCGTCATCCTGTGCGGGGCCAACACGGACCCCGGGGACCTGGTGCCGTGACCGCGGCACCGGCGGCTCCCGGGTTCCGGGTTCCCTGGTGCTGTGACCCCGGTGGTCGGGGTCAGTCGTTCTCGTCCTCGCCCTCGCGGACGACCACGACGCTGCTCACCGAGTACTGCACGACCTGCTGGCTCACGGACCCCAGCAGCGCTCCCTTGAAACCGCCGTACCCGCGGGTGCCGACCACCGTCAGGTCCGCCTCCTTCGACGCGTCGACCAGGACCTGGGCCGGCGAGCCCTGCTCCACGCGCCGGAACACCGGCACGCCGGGCGAGGTGCCGACGGTCGCGGCGACGGTGTCCGCCAGCTTGCGCCGGGCCGCCTCCTCGGCCGTGACCGCCGCGCTCTCGTCGGTCTGGGCGGAGCCCATGCCGATGGCGAAGGGGTTGGTGTTCCATTCCCAGGCCATGACGGCGTGCACCCGGCCGCCCATCATCCTGGCCTGCTCGACCCCCCAGCGCAGCGCCTCCTTGGAATGGTTCGAACCGTCCACGCCGACGACGATCAGAGGTTCGATGGCGTTCTCACTCACGGTGGGTTCCTCTCGCTTCGCCCGAATAGTCGATCTCCTCCCTGTATACACGGCAAAGGTGGTCTGACCTCGAACGACGATCGTCGCGGCAGGCGACGACTTTGGAGGACAGCACCGGCACCCCGCCCTTTGCGAAGGTCGGAGTGTCCGGGCGACCGCGGCCGGACGCGAACGGCACGAGCGGTATACGAGCGACACGGAGGAACGGGCGTGGCACAGCGCAAGGGTTGTCTGATCGGCTGCGGGGTGGCCCTGGTGCTGGGCGTGGGGCTGCTGGTGGCCCTGGTCTTCGGCATGGGCAAGGTCCTCGACATAGCCGACAAGACCCTGGTCGACCCCAAGGTCTACGAGGCCGTGAAGACGGGCGACGCGGAGAGCGAGGTCCGCGGCAAGCTCCCGTCGGGCGACACCTTCGTCAAGGGCGTCCTCAAGGAGGGCGGCCCGGCCCAACCCGAGGGCAGCGCCTGCTCCTGGTACGTCTCCAGCGGTGACACCAAGAACGGCAACGAGACCGTCTTCCGCTTCTGCTTCAAGGACGGAAAGCTCGCGGAGAAGGCCGAGTACCCCATGAAGTAGGGGCTGTCGCCCCCCTCATGCGGCTCGCCCCCCATGCGGCTCGTCCCGCTCATGCCGCCGCGAGCCGGAGCCCGGCGAGGGGCAGGGCGATCCGGACGGCGGTGCGCACCGGATGCCGGGCGGCCCGCGCGTCGATCCAGGCGAGTACGGACGCCTGCTCGTCCGCGGTGCACAGCGAGAGGTGGAACAGCAGCTGCCGCCAGGCGCACGCGGTGCTCTTGGCGGTGGCCCCGGGGCGGGTCGCGGCGGTGAAGGCGCCGCGGGCAAGGCCGTCCCAGCCGGATCGCGGGGCGATGCCCACGTGCCGGACCAGGGTGGCGAGGTGGGACGTGGTGAGGATCCGGGCCTGTTCGATCACCGTGGGGTCGGTGGCCAGTGCCCGGCCGGCGTGCCCGGCGTGGCCCGCGTGCCCGGCGCACAACTCGGCGAAGTCGGCCAGGTTCTGAGTGTCCGCCAGGTCGCGGACCGCCGCGTAGTCGATGCCGTAGTAGCGCTCGTACACCGTGCCGTGCAGCAGCTCGGCGGCGGTCCGCGCGGCCGCGAGCAGGTCCGCGCAGGCCGTCCCACTGGAGGAGTCGGCGAAGGGTTCGGTGAGGAACGGCACGGGCAGATCTGCCTGCCGGGCGAGTCCGGACAGGGTCAGGACGAGCGCGTTGGGCAGTCCCGCCCCGGGGAAGGCCCGGAGCGTGAGTTCGGCCAGTGACCGCAGGGTCGCCCGGGCCGTGGCCGCCGGATCGGGATTCCGGTCGCCGAGGGCGCGTACCCAGGGCGAGGCGGCGAGCCTCGCGCGGTGCTCGGGGTCCCACCAGTGCCGGTACCCGCGCCGGGCGCGGTACATGGCGGCCATCAGGGTGCGCAGCGACGCGTCGGCGTAGCCCTGTACGGCATACGTGACGAGCAACTGCGGTGACAGCTCGGCGAGGACCGTGGCCGAGGGGATCGTCCCCCGCTCCAGCAGTACGTCCAACGGGGCGTCGAGGGTGCCGGCGACCACGGCTCGCACCGACGGGGGGACCGCGGTCCCGACGGGTAGTCCGCTCTCCAGGGCTTCTTGGGCGGTCACCGGACCGGTCGCCGGTCCGACCTCCGGCAGGCCCCGGTCCACGGGGTACGCGGAAAGCCGGCGCAGGACCAGCGCGGTCAGTTCGTGGTGCGTGGGCCGGTCCGCCTGCCGCACCCGGTCGCGCTTGGCGCCTGCCGACGTGACGGCGTGCCGGAGCAGGCCCGCCGGCCGGGGAGCCGGCGCACGGCCGGCGACGGCCTCCTCCAGCGCGCGGCGCAGGATCGACGCGTTCGACTTGGGGTCGAGGTGCTTGGTGCAGCGGGTGTGGAGGGCCGCGAGGGACCGGTACCGCGTCAGCAGGGCGGCGCCGTCGGCCCGCCACGCCGCGCCGTGTGCGTCGGCGCGCAGCCAGTGGGAGAGCAGCTCGTCCTCGAAGGGCCGCCAGACGGTGAGAGCCTCGCGCTGGGCCTCGACGGCCGGGTCGGGCTCGCGGAGCGAGAGCAGGGCGGCCGCCTCGCCGACGGTACGGCGGTGCACGGCGTCCGCCTCGGGTACCGGCAGGCTCGCGGGGTGCGGCGCGAAGCGCACCTCGCGGGCGAAGGGCCGCAGTTCCTCGACGAGTTCCGCGGCCGCTCCGGTGTCCCCTGCGCGCTGCAGCCAGGCCACGGCGAGCAGCGCGGCCTCCTCGGGCGCGTGCAGCGCGTACCGCCCGCTGTCCAGCAAGGACCGCAGCCAGGCGAGGCCTTCGTCGGTGAGGCAGTGGGCGAAGGCGTCGCCCGGGGACATGCCCGCCAGGGGGTTCGGGTGCTGATCGTTCTCGTTCATGGCCGGCGTGGCAGGTCCTGCCCCTGCGCCCTCCGACTGTGCAGGTCGGTGCTCTGGCTGCTGAGCTACACGCCGTATCCGGAGCCTACAACAGGCCTCCGGTGGGGCTGGGCGGCAAAGCGGGTTTCGGGATCGGGATAAAGCGCATTAGTGGGCGTCTTCGCGAACCGTCGATAAGAAGTCAAACCGCTGACGGCGAGCCAGGTTGTTATCGAATCGATACCACCCGCAAATGCCTTTGGACTAAAGCGCATTAGTGCAGGTCGGGGCGGTCGACGAGGAGGCCGTGCCAAGCGCTCGCAGTCCTCTCGGGCCATTCGGGACCTGCGTACCACCGGCCAGTGGGGCCGGTGCCTCATTGACGGGAACTTCCTTTCGGACGACCGTGGGCACCGCCCCCGGCAATGAGGCCGGACTTCTGCGAAGGCGGCGACGATGACGCGTACGAACCTGCCCCGTATGGCCGTTGGCACGCTGGTGGCCGGCGCCCTCCTCTCGACCGCCGCCTGCGGGTTGAGCGGTGGGTCCGGGGACGTGAAGGAGGCCGAGAAGACGGGCAGAGTGGCCGGGGAGATCACCTTCCGGACCCTCCAGTTGAAGCCCGCCTTCACGGCGTACGTGCAGGGCGTGATCGACGCCTTCGAGAAGAAGTACCCCGACGCCAAGGTCAAGTGGGAGGACGTGCCGGGCGACGGCTACAACGAGAAGCTCGTCGCGGACGCCCAGGCCGGAGCCCTCCCGGACGTGGTCAACCTCTCCACCGACTCCTTCCAGCTCCTCGGCGACCGCGGCATGCTCGCCGACGTCGCCACGCTCGACGGCGAATCGGCCAAGGAGTACGTGCCGGGCGCCTGGGAGCAGTTCAAGCTCCCCGGCAAGGGCGACGGCGTGTACGCCTACCCGTGGTACGTGACCCCGGAGATCCTCACCTACAACAAGGAGCTCTTCGCGAAGGCGGGCCTGGACCCGGCCAAGCCGCCGACCAGCGTGGAGCAGTTCTTCGACTACGCCGAGCAGATCGCCGCCAGGTCCGGCGGCCAGTACTCCGCCTTCATGGCCGACCCCAAGGGCCGACTGCCCGGGGACTGGCAGAAGATGGGCATCCCGATCCTCAACGAGAAGCAGGACCGGTTCACCTTCGACACCGACCAGGCCGTCGCCTGGGTGGAGCGGATGAAGGACCTGTACGCCAAGGGGGCCATGCCCAAGGAGTCCCTGCTCAAGTCGGACGACATCAACCAGCTCTACGGCGGCGGAAAGATCGTCTTCGGCCCCGGCTCCCCGGGCTTCGTCAAGGACATCAAGCAGAACGCCCCGCAGGTCTACGCGAACACCCAGGTCGCGGGCGCCGTCACCGGCAAGCTCGGCCACATAGGCATCTACGCCCAGTCGCTCGGCATCAAGAAGGACACCAAACACCTCGACGCGGCGGCCGAGTTCGCCAAGTGGGTCACCAGCGGCCCCAACCAGGTGGAGTTCTCCAAGAAGGCGACCATCTACCCGTCCAACGCCCAGGGCCTCGCCGACCCGCGCTTCGCGGACCGGGGCGACGGCAGGGACGCGGAGACCGTCGCCCGCGCGATCGGCGCCGAGCAGCTGAAGACCGCCGCGCTCGACGCCAACACCCCCGTCCAGTGGACCAACCAGGTCGGCGACGCCGTCGTACGGGAGATGCAGAAGGCGATCAAGGGCGAGCAGGACGCCCGTACGGCGGTGAAGAAGGCCCAGGAGGAGGCGAACAAGCTCCTCGCCAACGCGGTCAAGAAGTGACCGCTGCCGAGACGGGGCTGCGCCACCGCAAGTGGTGGACCCCCTTCCTCTTCCTCGCCCCCGGCCTGGTCATGGTGGCGCTGTTCAGCCTCTGGCCGTTCGTCAACACCGTCATCCTCTCCTTCACCAGCGCCCAGGTCCTGCGCGGCGGCACCTTCGTCGGCTTCGACAACTACAGCCGCGCCTTCGCCGATCCCGACTTCTGGGTCGCGACCGGCAACAGCGTGCTCTACCTCGTGGTCGTCGTCCCGTGCCTGGTCTTCCTGCCGCTCGCGCTCGCGGTCCTCGTCCAGACCCGGATCCCCGGCATCGGCTTCTTCCGCTCCGCCTTCTACACCCCGGTGATCGCCTCCGCCGTGGTCGTCGGCCTGATCTGGCAGTGGGTGCTGCGCAGCGACGGACTCGTCAACACGCTCTTCCAGGAGCTGCGCCTCATCTCCGAGCCGATCCCGTTCCTGACCGACAGCACGATGCTGCTGGTCTCCGCGATGCTCGTGACCGTGTGGAAGGGCCTCGGCTACTACATGGTCTTCTACCTCGCCGCGCTGGGGAACGTCCCCGCCTCCCTCTACGAGGCGGCCGCCATCGACGGCGCCGGAACCGTCCGCCGTTTCTTCAGCATCACCGTCCCCCAGGTGAAGCCGATGATGCTGCTGGTCGGCACCCTGTCCGCCATCTCCGCCCTCCGCGTCTTCACCGAGATCTACATCCTCGGCGGCGAGAGCGGCGGGCCCGGCGGCGGCGCCCGGACCCTGCCCTTCCTCATCCGCCAGGTCGGCCTCGGCTTCTCCGGCGAGACCGGCTACGCCTCCGCCATCTCCATCCTGCTGTTCCTCCTGACGCTGGTCTTCAGCCTGCTGGGCCGGCGCCTGTCGAAGGGAGACGAGAGTTGAGCACCACCGTCTCTCGCAAGGGCACGGCCTCCCCCGGGAGCAGGGCCACCCCGCGCGTCGGCGCCGACCGCCGGCGCCACCTGATCGGCCTGGCCGGCCGGTACGCCACGATGCTCCTGATGCTCGTGATCATGCTGGGGCCGATCGTCTGGCAGTTCCTGACCTCGATCCGGGGCCGCACCGAGAACGTGTACGACGGCGTGCTGCCCTCGCAGCCCACCCTCGACAACTACGTCCGGGTCGCCGAATCGTTCCCGCTGCTGCAGTACGTGGGCAACACCCTGATCGTCGCCGCCCTCGCCATCACCTCGAACATGCTGTTCGCGGCGATGGGCGGGTACGCCCTCTCCCGGGCGGGCTGGAAGGGCCGCAAAGCCGTCTTCACCGTGCTCGTGGCGACCCTGATGTTCCCCTTCGAGTCCGTGATGATCTCGATGTTCCTCACGGTCCGCGAGATGGGCCTGGTCGACACGCTCATCGGCGTCTGGCTCCCCGGCGCGGTCTCCGTCCTCAACGTCATGATCATGCGGGCGGCCTTCCTCGCCGTCCCCGCGGAGGTGGAGGAGGCCGCGGTGCTGGACGGCGCGGGCGAATGGACCCGCTTCACGCGGGTCTTCCTCCCCGCCGCCAAGGGCGCCCTGGCCGTCGTCTGCATCACCAGCTTCATGGGTGCCTGGGACGACTTCCTCTGGCCCCTGCTGGTCCTGACCAACAGCGACAACTACACCCTCCAGCTCGGCCTGAAGACCCTGGCCGGCGCCACCACCGTCAACGACCAGCGGCTCATCGCCGCCGGCGCGATGGCCGCGCTCATCCCGATGATGCTCCTCTTCTTCGCCCTCCAGCGTTTCTTCTTCAAGGGCGTGGGCGAGGGAGCCGTCAAGACCTGATCCCGCGACCCCGCACTGCCGTACTGCCGCACCCACGACACCCCTCTCCTGGAGCAGCCGTCATGCATGACGACCGCAGCATCACCGAGCACCGCCTCCGCCGGGTCCTCAAGGAGCGCATCAAGCCCGCCGTCCACTCCCGTCCGGTCCCGCTGACCGTCGAGCGCTGGGAGGCCCCCGGCGAGCCCGTGCCCGTCGCCCAGGGCCTCGCCGCGACCTACGAGCCCTGCGCGATCGGCGACGCGTGGGGCCCGGCCTGGGGCACCACCTGGTTCAAGGTCACCGGCACCGTCCCGGCCGCCTGGGCCGGCCGCACGGTCGAGGCCGTCCTCGACCTCGGCTTCGACCGGATGATGCCCGGCTTCCAGTGCGAGGGCCTGGTCCACCGCGCCGACGGCGGCGAGATCAAGGCGCTCAACCCGTACAACGAGTGGGTGCGGGTCGCCGACCGCGCCGAGGGCGGCGAGCGGATCGAGTGGTACGTCGAGGCCGCCTCCAACCCGATCCTGGTCGACCACTCGGTCACGTACGAGGGCGACGAGCGGACCAGCGGCGACCAGCCGCTCTACCGGCTCGCCCGGATGGACCTCACCGTCTTCGAGACCGAGGTCTGGGAGCTGGTCCAGGACCTGGAGGTGCTCTACGACCTCATGACGCAGCTCGGCACGGGCGACGCGCGGCGGTACGGGATCCTGCGCGCCATCGACGCCGCGCTGGACGCGGTGGACCTCGGCGACGTGCCCGGTACCGCGGCCGCCGCCCGCGCCGAGCTGGCCGGGGTGCTCGCCGCCCCCGCCCACGCCACCGCGCACCGGATCAGCGCGGTCGGCCACGCCCACATCGACTCCGCGTGGCTGTGGCCGCTGCGCGAGACGGTGCGCAAGGTCTCGCGCACCGCGTCCAACATGGTCAACCTGATGGACGAGCACCCCGAGTTCGTCTTCGCCATGTCGCAGGCGCAGCAGCTCGACTGGATCAAGACCTACCGGCCCGAACTCTTCGAGCGGGTCAAGAAGAAGATCGCGGACGGGCAGTTCGTGCCGGTCGGCGGGATGTGGGTGGAGTCCGACACCAACATGGTCGGCGGCGAGGCCATGGCCCGCCAGTTCCTCTACGGCAAGAAGTTCCTCCTCGACGAGTTCGGCATCGAGACCCACAACGTCTGGCTCCCCGACTCCTTCGGCTACACCGCGGCGATGCCGCAGATCGTCAAGCTCTCCGGCTCCCGGTGGTTCCTGACCCAGAAGATCTCCTGGTCCCAGGTGAACAAGTTCCCCCACCACACCTTCTGGTGGGAGGGCATCGACGGGACCCGCGTCTTCACGCACTTCCCGCCCGTCGACACCTACAACTCGGACCTCGGCGGAGCCCAGATGGCGCACGCCGCCCGCAACTACCAGGAAAAGGGCCGGGGTTCGCGCTCCCTCGCCCCCTTCGGCTGGGGGGACGGCGGCGGCGGCCCCACCCGCGAGCAGCTCGCCCGGGCCAAGCGCCAGCGGGACCTCGAAGGCTCCCCGCGGGTCGAGATCGAGCGGCCCGACGCCTTCTTCGAGAAGGCGCACGCCGAGTACGAGGACGCACCCGTCTGGGCCGGCGAGCTCTACCTGGAGCTGCACCGCGGCACCTACACCTCCCAGGCCAAGACCAAGCAGGGCAACCGGCGCAGCGAATCGCTGCTGCGCGAGGCCGAGTTGTGGGCGGCGACGGCCGCCGTGCGCGTCCCGGGCTTCGGGTACCCGTACGAGGACCTGGAACGCCTCTGGAAGACGGTGCTGCTGCACCAGTTCCACGACATCCTCCCGGGGTCCTCCATCGCCTGGGTGCACCGCGAGGCGCGCGCGACGTACGCGGCCGTACGCGAGGAGCTCCAGGGGATCACCCTCGCCGCGCAGCAGGCCCTGGCCGGGGAGGGCGGGCAGGAGCTGGTCTTCAACTGCGCCCCGCACGCGCGCCGCGGCATCCCGGCCGGCGGCGCGGGCCGGCCGACCGCCCGAGCTGAGGCCGGGGACGGGGCCGGGGCCGGGGACGGGCAGCAGGTCACGGTGGAGGAGCGGCACGGCGGCGGGCACGTCCTGGCCAACGGCCGGCTGCTGGTGGAGATCGACGGCCGCGGCCTGATCGTCTCGGCGTACGACCTGGAAGCGGGCCGGGAGTCGGTCGCCCCGGGCGCCGCGGCCAACCTGCTGCAGATCCACCCCGACTTCCCGAACATGTGGGACGCGTGGGACATCGACGAGTTCTACCGCAACAAGGTGACCGACCTGGTGGAGCCGGCCTCCCTGGAGGTCACCGAGAGCGGCCCGTCGTCCGCGACCGTCCGCGTCGGCCGCTCCTTCGGCTCCTCCTCGGTGGTCCAGTCGGTCACGCTGCGGGCCGGGGCCAAGGCGGTGGACATCGTCACGGACGTGGACTGGCACGAGACGGAGAAGTTCCTCAAGGCCGCCTTCCCGCTGGACGTGAAGGCCGAACGCACCGCGTCGGAGACGCAGTTCGGCCACGTCTACCGAGCCACCCACACCAACACCTCCTGGGAGGCCGCCAAGTTCGAGATCTGCGCCCACCGCTGGATCCACGCGGAGGAGCCCGGCTGGGGCGTGGCGGTGCTCAACGACTCCACCTACGGCCACGACGTGACCCGCGCCGTGCGGCCCGACGGCGGCCAGACCACCACGGTCCGCCTCTCCCTGCTGCGGGCCCCGCGCTACCCGGACCCGGAAACCGACCAGGGCCGCCACACCCTGCGGTTCTCGCTGGCACCGGGCGCGACCATCGGCGACGCGGTCCGCGAGGGCCACGCCCTGAACCTGCCGGAGCGGGCGGTGCGCGGCGCGGGCCCGGTGGCCCCGCTCCTCTCCGTGGACAACGACGCGGTGGTCGTCGAGGCCGTCAAACTCGCCGAGGACCGCGGCGGCGATGTGATCGTCCGCCTCTACGAATCCCGCGGCGGCCGCGCCAAGGCCACCCTGGCACCGGACTTCCCGATCACGGCGGCGGTCGAGAGCGACCTCCTCGAACGCCCCCTGGAGGGCGCGGCGGTGGGAGCCCCCGGCGCGGACGGCATGGTCACCCTCACCCTGCGCCCGTTCCAGATCGTCACGGTCCGCCTGCGCCGCGCCTGAGCCGGGCTCAGCCGCTCCCGGCCCGCCCGTCCGGGCCCGGGGCGTGCTGCCGGGCGCGCAGGGCGGGGCGCGGATCGCAGTGTCCGGCAGCCAGTGCCCCGCGCAGCCCGTCCAGGTGCTCGGTCCGCGGCGGTACGTCGAGTGCGTCGAGGATGCCGAGGGCCTCGGCGGGGTCGAGGCGCCCGTAGACGTCGTGGTAGCTGCGCAGTACGGCCCGGAACACCGCGTGGTGCAGGGAGGGCAGGCGGGCGGCGGCCCGGTAGGTCTCGGCCTTGCCGGGCCAGGACACCGGCCCCGAGTGCTCCAGCACCCGCCGCGCCCGGCGCAGCAACGGCTCCGGGGCGCCGGGCAGCAGCCGTTCGCGGTCGTTGCCGAGGACCTCGGCGAAGGCTTCGTCGGCGGTTCCCGCGACCTCGAACCAGTCGAACCAGAGGGAGTCGGTGATCGCCGGGTACTCCCGGACGGCTTCGAGCCGTCGGCGGTAGCCGTCCCAGAGCAGGTCCGCCGGCAGCGGGCCCTCGGGCCCGAGATGGGCGGAGTGGACCTGCCCGGTCACCAGGAAGTGACCGCCGAGCAGATCCATCAGCCCGAGCGCCACCCGCAGCCGGCCCGCCAGGTCGAGCCGTTCGTCGGTGAAGGCCATCGAGCCGAGTCCGTTGGCGACGTCGTCCCGGTCGAGCGGCTCACCGGGGGAGTCGGCGTCGGCCCAGACCCCGTCGCCGGCCTGCGTGATGCCGTCCTCGGCGAGCCAGCGGCGGGCGAGCTCGATGTCGGGCAGCTGGTCCAGGAAGGCCGAGACCGCCTCCGTGAACTCGGCGGGGGCGGCGGCGTGCACCAGGTGGCCGACCGGGATCATGGTCAGCCGGGCGTCGGGGATCCGGCGGGCCAGCTCCGCGACGCCCTCCTGCGGAACGTGGCTCGTGGGGCCGCCCGCCACCACCAGGGTCGCAGCGGTGATCCGTCCGAGGCCTTCCAGCCATGCCGGATCGGGGCGGTCGAGCTGCCGCCTGACCGCGAGGACCATGTCCCAGTCGAAGTCCGGGTGGCTCTCGGGGCGGACCGGAGCGACCGCCTCGCGGGGGAGGGGGGCCGGTACGTCCTCCAGGACGAGACGGACCACCCGGTGCGGCTGCGCCTGCGCGACGAGGTGGGCCACGACGCCGCCCATCGAATGCCCGGCCAGGTCCACCCGGTCGAGCCCGAGGGCGTCCAGGAGGCCGAGCACGTCGTCGCGCATCAGCTCCAGCGAGTACTCCGCCGGCCGCCCGCTGCCGCCGTGGCCGCGCAGGTCCACGGCGTACACCCTGCGCTCCCGCGCGAGTCGCCGGCCTACGAGGGCCCAGGCGTCGGCGGTCTCGCCCAGCGCGGGCAGCAGGACCAGAGGGTCGCCGCCGCCGGGTCCGGCCGCCCGGTACGCGAGCCGGACGCCGTTCACGGTCAGGGTGTGGTGGCTGTAGCGGGTGCGGTGCTCCGTCATCCGGCCGACGGTACGGGGGGCGGCGTGAACTCCGCCACAGACTTCGCAGGGCCGGGCCCGGCGGCCCGGGAATCCCGGGGCGGGGACCTCCATCCCGGTTTTGCACTTAGTTGCAAAACCGGGCTCCGCTCGCTAGAACAGGTTCATCACCCCCGCGCGAGGAGGCGCCCCTCATGAGTTCCCAGAGCCGGTACCCGCACCTGCTGAGCCCCCTGGACCTCGGTTTCACCACCCTGCCGAACCGCGTGATCATGGGCTCGATGCACACCGGCCTCGAAGAGCACGAGGGCGGCTTCGAGCGC
The DNA here is from genome assembly GCF_042736975.1 of Streptomyces sp. NPDC059989. Classification (NCBI taxonomy): domain Bacteria; kingdom Bacillati; phylum Actinomycetota; class Actinomycetes; order Kitasatosporales; family Streptomycetaceae; genus Streptomyces; species Streptomyces sp. NPDC059989. Next base: position 98,039 of record NZ_JBHWUO010000010.1, on the reverse strand, counting down.
CTCGCCGCCTTCTACGCCGAGCGCGCCCGCGGCGGCGCCGGGCTCATCGTCACCGGCGGCATCGCCCCCAACGACGCCGGCCGCCCCTTCGAGGGCGGCTCGCGCCTCACCACCGAGGACGAGGCCGCCGAGCACCGGGTGATCACCGACGCGGTGCACGCCGAAGGCGGGAAGATCGCGATGCAGATCCTCCACTTCGGCCGCTACGCCTACCACAAGGACCTGGTGGCCCCCAGCGCCCTCCAGGCCCCCATCAGCCCCTTCGTCCCGAACGAGCTCACCGACATCGAGGTCGAGCGGACGGTGGAGGACTTCGTGCGGGCCGCGCGCCTCGCCAAGTCCGCCGGCTACGACGGCGTCGAGATCATGGGCTCCGAGGGCTACCTGATCAACGAGTTCATCGCCGCCGCCACCAACAAGCGCACCGACCGCTGGGGCGGCGCGTACGAGAACCGCGTCCGCTTCCCGCTGGAGATCGTCCGCCGCACCCGCGCGGCCGTCGGCGAGGACTTCATCCTCATCTACCGCCTCTCCATGCTCGACCTGATCCCCGGCGGCTCCACCCTCGACGAGGTCGTCCACCTCGCCAAGGAGATCGAGGCGGCCGGCGCCACCATCATCAACACCGGCATCGGCTGGCACGAGGCCCGCATCCCCACCATCGCCACCTCCGTCCCGCGCGGCGCCTACACCTGGGTCACCAAGCGGCTGATGGGCGCGGTGAGCGTCCCCCTCGTGACCAGCAACCGCATCAACACCCCGGAGATCGCCGAGGAGCTGCTCGCCGACGGGCGCGCCGACCTGGTCTCCCTGGCCCGGCCCTTCCTCGCCGACGCCGACTTCGTCGCCAAGGCCGCCGCCGGCCGCTCCGAGACCATCAACACCTGCATCGGCTGCAACCAGGCCTGCCTCGACCACACCTTCAGCGGCAAGATCACCAGCTGCCTGGTCAACCCGCGGGCCTGCCACGAGACCGAGCTCGTCCTGTCTCCCACGCGGACGAAGAAGCGCGTCGCCGTCGTCGGCGCCGGCCCGGCCGGCCTGGCCTGCGCGGTCTCCGCCGCCGGCCGCGGCCACGCCGTCACCCTCTTCGAGGCCTCCGGCCACATCGGCGGCCAGCTCGACATCGCCCGCCGCATCCCCGGCAAGGAGGAGTTCGAGGAGACCATCCGCTACTACGGCACCCAGCTCGTGGAGAGCGGGGTGGAGGTCCGCCTGAACACCCGCGCCGACGTGGAGACCCTGCACGGCTTCGACGAGGTCGTCGTCGCCACCGGAGTCACCCCCCGCACCCCCGACATCGAGGGCGTGGACCACCCCCACGTCGTCAGCTACCTCGACGTGCTGCGCGACGGCGCCCCCGTCGGCGAGCGCGTCGCCGTCGTCGGCGCCGGCGGCATCGGCTTCGACGTCGCCGAGTACCTCACCGACAGCGGCGAGGGCGCCTCCCAGGACCCCGCCGTCTACTTCCGCCACTGGGGCGTGGACACCGAGTACACCGGCCCCGGCGGGCTCGCCAGGCCCGAGCGCCCCGCGCCGCCGCGCCAGGTCCACCTGCTCCAGCGCAAGGCCACCAAGGTCGGTGCCAACCTCGGCACCACCACCGGCTGGATCCACCGGGCGGAGCTCAAGCACCGCGGGGTCGTCTCCGTCGCGGGGGCCGCGTACGACCGCATCGACGACGAGGGCCTGCACATCACCGTCGACGGCGAGCAGCGCCTCGTACCCGCCGACACCGTGGTGCTGTGCACCGGCCAGGAGCCGCGCCGCGACCTGTACGAGGCGCTGCGCGCGGCGGGCGTCGACGCCCACCTCATCGGCGGAGCCGACGTGGCCGCCGAACTCGACGCCAAGCGGGCCATCCGCCAGGGCACGGAGCTGGCCGCCACCCTCTGACCGGGTGCGCCTGTGAACCTCTGGCCGAAAGGGGATTGTGGCGGTCCGGCCGGGCCGCCACAATCGCCCGGTGACGTTCTCACCCGCAGAAGCAGACAAGATCCTCGCCGACAACTTCGCCCCCTGGGTGCTCGCCCTCGGCCTGTCCGTCCAGGAGACCGGCGACCGGCACGCCGTCCTGCGCCTGCCCTGGTCGGACACCCTCGCCCGGGATGGCGGGGGCCTCTCCGGCCAGGCCCTGATGGCGGCCGCCGACACCGCCACCGTCATCGCGATCTCCGCGGCGCGCGGGGGCTACGGCCCGATGACCACCGTCCAGCAGTCGACGAGCTTCCAGCGGCCGGTGGTCGGCGCGGACGTGCTGATCCGCGTACGGATCACCAAGCTCGGCAAGCGGATGGCCTTCGCCGACGTCACGATGACCCCCGAGGGCGCGCAGGAGCCGTCCGCGACGGCCTCCACCGTGTACGCCCTGCTGGGCTGAGACTCAGCCCCGCCGCGCGGCCGGCAGCCGCACCACCAGCCGGGCCCCGCACGGGGAGTCCTCGGCGGTGAGGGTGCCGCCGTGGTGGGCGGTCAGGTCACGCGCTATGGCGAGGCCCAGGCCGGCCCCGCCGTGGTCCCGGCTGCGGGCGTCGTCGAGACGGGTGAAGCGCTCGAAGACCCGCTCCCGGTCGCCGGGCGGGATGCCGGGGCCGTCGTCGACCACCTCCAGCACGGCCGTCCGTACGGACGGTCCGCAGGTGGTGCGCAGCACGACGTCCACCCGCCGGCCCGCGAACCGCTGGGCGTTGTCGAGCAGGTTGGTGACCACCCGGGCCAGCCACAGTTCGGAACCCTCCACCTCGATGCCCGGTGCCAGCTCGGTCCGTACGGGAACGCGGTCCCCGAGGCGTGCCTCCACGGCGTCGCGGATCACCGCCCCCAGGTCCAGCCGGACCGACGCCACGGGCTGGGCGGCGTCGATGCGGGCGAGCAGCAGGAGGTCGGCGGAGAGCTGCTGGAGCCGCTCGATGTCCTGGAGCGCGCCGCTGATCAGCTCCGGCCACAGCTCCGGGTCCCGGACGGCCAGGGCCACCTCCAGCTGGGTGCGCAGCACCGTGATGGGGCTGCGCAGTTCGTGGGAGGCGTCGGCGATGAACTCGCGCTGGCGGTTCCCGGCGGACTCCAGCCGGTCCAGGGTGGTGTTCATCGTCTGTGCCAGGCGGGCGACCTCGTCGTGCGTGGGCGGTACGGGAACCCGGCGGTGCAGGTCCCGCTCGGTGATCTCGGCGACCTCGGCGCGGATCGCCTCGACCGGCCCGAGCGCCCGGCCGGTGACCCGCCAGGTGACGAGGCCGACGGTGGCGAGGAGCAGCGGGCCGCCGACGGCGAGGGCGGCGGCGGTGGTGTCGTCGGCCGCGTCCACATCGCGCAGCGAGGTCCCCACGAACACGGTGACCATGCCCTGCGGGGTCTCCGTGGTGACCTGGACGACCCGCTGGCGGTGGCCGCCGCCGAGCGGGCCGACCTTCCAGGTGTGGAAGACCGTACCGGGCCGGAGGGGATCGGCGGGGGCGAGCGAGCGTTCTCCGGCCAGGTTCGGGGAGGCGCGCAGCACCCGGCCGCGGGCGTTCACCACCTGGACGAAATCGACCCCGTGCAGGGGCGGCCGCATGGTGTCGAGGTCTCCGGAGGCCGCGAGCCGGGCGATCGTCCCGGCCTGCTGCACGGCGTCGCGCTCGGCGTTGCGCAGCAGATTGGCCTCCAGTAGTCCGAGGAGGGCGAAGGAGGCCAGCGCCAGGGCCGCGGCGACCACCACGACGGCGCCCACGGTGGCCCGGGCACGGACGGTCGTGGGCCACACGCGGCGCAGCGGCGACGACCGGAGGAGGCGCCGCAGGCGGCGGAACGGGAGGCGGGGGAGTGCGGGCTCAGCCACCGTCGACCGCCAGCCGGTAGCCGGCGCCGCGTACGGTTTCCAGGGCCGCGCGGCCGAAGGGCGCGTCGATCTTGCGGCGCACGGCGCTGATGTGGACCTCGACCACGTTCGGATCGCCGGCGAACGCGATGTCCCACACCTGTTCCAGGATCTCCCTCTTGGGCACGACCTCGCCGGGGCGCCGGGCCAGGTACTCCAGGACCGCGAACTCCCGGGCCGTCAGCCGGATCTCGGTCCCGCCGCGGGAACAGCTGTGCCGGGCGGGGTCCAGCACCAGGTCGCCGAACCGCATGACCTGCGGGCCGCGGCGGCCCGTACGCCGGGCCAGCGCGCGCAGCCGGGCGACCAGGACCAGGTAGGAGAACGGCTTGGAGAGGAAGTCGTCCGCGCCGGTGTCCAAGGCCTCCGCCTCGTCGTACTCGCCGTCCTTCGCGGTGAGCATCAGGATCCCCGACTCGTTGCCGGCCGCGCGCAGCCGTGCGCAGACCCGGTAGCCGTTCAGGCCGGGCAGCATGATGTCGAGCACGATCAGGTCGTAGCCGTGCTCGGTGGCCATCCACAGCCCCTGCAACCCGTCGTGGGCCACGTCCACCGAGAACCCCTCCGATTGGAGCCCCCGCTGCAGGGCCACGGCCAGCCGCCGTTCGTCCTCCACCACCAGTACGCGCATGCCGACCAGGGTCTCAGGCCCGGCCCGCGCCCGGCTGAAGAGGTCTTCAGGTGGCTTCAGGTGGGCTTCAGCATCCGCTCAGCATGCTCTGCAACGAGCCGGGTGCCGTGCCTGGTTGTGTATGAGGAGTCCCGGTATGTCTGAGTCTTTCCCGCCGTCCGAGCAGCCCGAGAACGCTCCGGAGACCGGCGCCCGCACGCGTGTGAACCTGGGGCGCCTCGTACCCCGGCGCAAGGGCGCCCGCTGGGCGGCGCTGGGCGCGGCCGTGGTGATCGCCGGCGGTGCGGGGGCGGCGCTCGCGGTGGCGGTCACGGTGGACGGGCACCACGAGAGGGTGGGCGTCGGGGGTCCGCGTTTCGCCGGCGACGAGCACGTCGTCCGGAAGTTCGGCGGCGACCCCAAGGAGCTGAGGGCCCTGAAGGAGGCGAGGGAGCCGGGCGACGCGGGCCCGAAGCTGCGCGACGGCGTACCGGGCCCCGGCGGCCCGGCGAAGAGGGGGGCCGCGCCCGCGCCCCTGCCGTCGCTGGCCATCGGCCAGGCGGCCGAGAAGGCGGCCGCGGCGGTGGACGGCGGCAAGGTCGAGAGCATCCGGGTGGTCGCCCAGGAAGGCGGCGGCAGCGCCTGGCTGGCCGTGGTGCTCGGACCGGACGGGGTCCGCCACGCGGTGACCGTCTCCGGCACGGACGGCACCATCACCGGCAACACCCCCACCGCCGCCGGGCGGTAGCACCGCGGGCCGTTCCGCGGCGCCCTCCTCCGACGCTCGCGGCGCACCTCCGGAAAACGCGATGACAGGGCGGGCTCCCGTCACCTACCGTCCGGTGTCGACGTCCGCACCCGGAGAGGGAGCCTGACCATCGCATCGAACGCGGCACCCCGCCCAGAGCCCAGCCCGCTCCGGCGGAACAGGGACTTCAACGTCTTCTGGCTCGGCCAGGCGCTGTCCGTCCTCGGCGGCTCCATCTCGCTGCTCGCGCTCCCGCTGCTGGTCCTGGAAGCCACCGGGTCCGTCGTGCAGATGGGCATCCTCACCGTCATCTCCGGGGCCACCGGCATCGGTACGGGCATGTTCGCGGGCTACGTGGTGGACCGGGTGGACCGCCGCCGGCTCATGATCGTCTGCGATCTGACGCGGGCGGTGCTGCTGGGCGTGGTGCCGTTCGTCTGGTGGGCCGCAGGTCCGAAGATCTGGCTGCTGTACGTACTCACCGCGCTGACCGCGGTCCTGCGGACGCTGTTCGACGTGGCCTACGTGACGGCCGTGCCCCGGCTGGTGCGCACCGAGGACCTCACCGCCGCCAACGGGCGGCTGATGGGCACCTTCGCCCTCGGGACCCTGCTCGGGCCGGTGGCGGCCGGGCTCCTCGCGGCCTCGGTCGGCGCGAACTGGGCGCTGGCCGTGGACGGGGCGACCTTCCTGGTCTCCGCCGCGAGTCTGGGGTGGGTGCGGTTCACCCGGGCCGCCGACGGCGACCCCGCCGACCGGGCGGGGGCGAAGCGGGCGGCAGGGTCCGGGACGGGGGTGTTGCGGGAGGTGTTCGTCGTGGGATTCCGCTTCCTGTGGACCCATCCGCTGCTGCGGCCGCTCACGGTCCTGCTCACCCTGCTGACCTTCGTCACCATGGGCGCCACCGACCTGCTGATCTACCGGATCCGGCACGACCTCGGCCGGGACGCCGCCACCCTCGGCTACGTGATCGCCGTGAGCGGGATCGGCGCCATTGCCGCGGCGGCCGCCGCCGGGGCGCTGCGCCGGATCTTCGGGTTCGGGACCTGCTGGCTGGCCTCGGTCGCGATGATCGGCGCCGGGATCGTGGTCACCGGCGTCAGCAGCAGCGTGCCGGTGATCGCCGTGCTGGCCGCCGTGTTCATGTTCGGGATCACCCTGGCCGGGGTCAGCTCCATGACCCTGCGCCAGCAGGTGACCCCCGACCACCTGCTCGGCCGGGTCACCTCCGCCTTCTGGACGGTGCACAACGCCTCGGGCCCGGTGGGCGCGGCCGTCCTCACGGTGCTCGCCGCCCGCCACGGGGTCCCGGCCGTCAGCCTGGCCTGCGGGGCCTTCTGCCTGCTGATCCTCGGCGCCGGGCTGCTCAGTCCGCTGCGCGGCCGCAGGGGCGGGGACCCGTCCGCGTCCGGGACCGCGTCCGGGAAGCCGGTTGCCGGATCCCCGGCCGACCCGGCCGACCGGGCTCCGGCCGTCGAGCCCGAGCCCCCGTGCCGCCCGCGCCCGTAACGTGCGGCCCGGATTCCGGTCTGGGATCGTGAAGTACGGGGCACCCCACCGAGGAGCCGACATGTCCGGACAGTTCGAGGCGACCGTCGAGGTCGACCGGCCGGTCGAGGAGGTCTTCGCCTACCTCGCCGACGGGCGCAACGACCCCGAATTCAGCCCGCGCGTCCAGCAGATCACCAAGACCCCCGACGGCCCGACCGCGCTCGGCACCGTCTTCCGCAGCACGGTCAAGGACGCCGGGATGAAGACCGGCCGCGTGTTCCGCATCGTCGGATTCGACCCGCCCCGGCTGATCCGCTGGGCGGAGGAGAGCAAGAACCTGGTCACGGCGGAGGGCGGCTACGACCTCGAAGGCCTCCCCGGCGGCCGCACCCGGGTCCGGATCTTCAACACCCTCGAAGGCCACGGGCTCGGCAAGCTGCTCGTCGGCTTCGCGCTGAGCGCCGCCCGCAAGGACGCCCCCGACTTCGGCCGCCGCATCAAGGCGGCCGCGGAGGCCGCCGGGGCGCGCTAGCGCAGAGTCGCAGCGCAAGGGCGGCGGATTTTCTGTACCTACTGGTATGTACACTACGAGCATGAGCACGTCCGAACGCCTCATCGAGAGCACGCGCGCACTGCTGTGGGAGCGCGGTTACGTCGCCACCAGCCCCAAGGCCATCCAGCAGCGGGCCGGAGTCGGCCAGGGCAGCATGTACCACCACTTCGCCGGCAAGCCGGAACTGGCGCTCGCCGCGATCGACCGTACGGCCGCGGAAATGCGCGCCAAGGCCGAGGCGCAGTTCGCCGCCCCTGGTTCGGCGCCCGAGAGGATCACCGCGTACCTGCGGCGCGAACGCGAGGTGCTCAAGGGCTGCCCCGTCGGCCGGCTCACCCAGGACCCCGACGTCATGGCCGATCCCGCCCTGCGCCGCCCGGTCGTGGAGACCTTCGCCTGGCTCCGCGAGCGGCTCGCCGGCGTGCTGGCCGAGGGGCGCGACCGCGGCGAACTGGCCGCCGGACTCGATCCGGACGCCACCGCCGCAGCCGTCGTCGCGGTGCTCCAGGGCGGATACGTGCTGGCCCGGGCCGCCGATTCCGCCGAGGTGTTCGGCCAGGCCGTCGAAGGCCTCCTCGGGCTGCTCGCCGCACACGCCACACCGGGCCCCGACCCCGAGCACCACTCCTGACCGACCGAGCCGACCCGAAGGGCAGCGCAGCCCCGTGTACGCCAGTCAGTACGAGATCACCCTCCCCGCCGACTACGACATGCGGATCATCCGCAAGCGCGTCGCCGACCACGGCCACCTCCTCGACGACCGGGCCGGGCTGAAGGCGTACCTCGTCCGCGAACGCGGCACCGAGGGCTCGCCCGTGAACGAGTACGCGCCCTTCTACCTCTGGAACGACATCGGCGCGATGGGCCGGTTCCTGGTCGGCGGCGCCGGATTCCAGGGCATCGTCCGCGACTTCGGCCGCCCGCCCGTCCACCACTGGACCGGACTGGCCGCCCTGGCCGGGCCCGCCCGCGCCGCCGCCCCGGCGGCCGCGTCCCGCCGCCTCACCGCCCTGCCGGGCGGCCCCGGCCCCGATCCCGACGGCCTGGGACTGGCCGGGCGGATCGAGCGCGAGACCGGGGAACTGGCGGAGCTCGCACGGCGGGACGGCGTGCACACCGCCGTCCTCGCCGTCGACCCCCGGGACTGGCGACTGCTCAGGTTCGTCGTGTGGGCGGACGCCGTTCCGCAGGACGAGGACGCCACCGAGCGGTACCAGGTGCTGCACCTGTCCGCGCCCGGCCTGGCAGACCTGCCGAACGGCCTCCACCCGTAGTGCTGTCGGCCCGCCCGTCGAGTCGTTGACTCGTTGACTCGTTCAGTCCTCGACTCGGGACGGAACGGTCAGAACCGGTTCGGCGCGGCCGGGAACGGCAGCGGACGCGACGGCGACGGGGACAGCGCCTCGCGCCGCTCCGTGCCGCCCGCCGGGCTCTGGCAGGTCACGTCCTCGGCGGGCAGCCGGCCCGTCGTCAGGTACGTGTTGATCGGGGCGTTGGCGCAGGAGTTCGGGTCGGCGAGGTACACGCCGTGGCCCTCACCGCCGGCCGCCAGCACCATCCGCGAGCCCTTGAGCGCCCGGTGCAGGCCCTGACCGCTGGTGAGCGGGGTCTGCGAGTCCCACTCGTTCTGCACGGTCAGCACGTTCGCCCGCGTCTTCATCGGCGTGGCCGCCTCGACCGGCCGCTGCCAGAAGGCGCACGGCTTGATGTTGGACGCGAAGTCCCCGTACAGCGGGTACTTGACCTTGTCCTTCGCCGCGTCCCGCTCGTACTGCTCGGTGTAGCGGGGCCAGGTGCCCGTGTCCCCGCACACCACGGCCCAGAACACGGCCGTACCGTTGTCCGAGGCGGGCTCGGCGGCCTGGGCGCCCCCGACCAGCCGCTTCGCCTCCGCCAGGGCCGGGCCCGCGGGCAGCGGCTTGCCCTCGGCGGCCGCCTTGAGGGCCACCACCAGGGGAGTGGCCTGCGCCGGGTAGAAGAACACCGCCCGTGCGGAGCGGATGTCGTCGCCCGTCACCTTCTGCCCGTCGAGGTCGATCGGGTCCTTGTCGGCGCGCGCCACCAGCCCCCAGAACGTGTCGGACACCGCCTTCGGGGTGTCGCCCAGCTCGTACTCGCCCGACCGCTCCGCCGCCCACTGCGTCCACCGGGCGTAGGCGGGCTCCGCCTCCGTCGCCCAGACCTGGAGCATGCCGCGCCAGATCCGCTGCGGGTCGACACCGCTGTCGAGCACGAAGCGGTCGGTCCGCTCCGGGAACATCTGCGAATAGACCGCGCCCAGGTAGGTCCCGTACGAGTACCCCAGGTACGAGAGCTTGCGCTCGCCCAGCACCGTACGGATCGTGTCCATGTCGCGCGCCGTGTTGCGGGTGGTGATGTACGGCAGCACCGCGCCGGCCTTCTCGCGGCACTTGTCGGCGACCGAACGCGCCCACTCCACGTCGGAGGGGAAGCTCTCCGGCCGGTAGGGCCGGTTGATGTTCTGCTCGGCGTCGGTCAGCCCGCAGGTGATCGGGCTGCTGCCACCGACGCCGCGCGGGTCGAAGCCGATGAGGTCGTACTGCTCCCGTACGTCCTTGGGCATCGCCTCGTTCATCATCAGGGGCAGATCGAGCCCGGAGCCGCCCGGACCGCCGGGGTTGAGCAGCATGGCGCCGTGCCGCTTGGCGGGGTTCTCGCTCTTCATCCTGGATATGGCGAGGTCGATCGTGCGCCCTTCGGGGCGCCGGTAGTCGAGCGGGACCTTCAGCGTGGCGCACTCGTACGAGGCCGGCTGGTCGGGACTGCAGCGGTGCCAGGCGGGCTTCTGCCGCAGGTAGTCGCCCGCCGGGGCGGCGGACACCTGGGTGGCCGTCAGCAGGGGCACGGTGGTGGCGATGAGTCCGGCGGCGGCGAGCAGCGGTGCGGAGCGTTTCAGGCGCACAGGGGCCGTTCCTTTCGGTGAAGTCGCTTACCCGCTCACCTTGTTGCACGCCGGGCCGGGGCGAATCATCCCGAAGGTCGGGCCTTGTGCGTCTCACGAATGAGCCGAAATCCGGACAACTGGCCGACACGCCGCCGGAGTCGGAAGCCGGTCGGTGTTGCGGCGGCGTCCTCTCACCCGCCTGCCGGGCTCGCGGCCCCGTGGCCGGCGTGCCCCGAGGGGGCTTCGAGGGAGCCGCCGAGGCGGGTGCGCAGGGCGGCCAGGGCCTCGGGGGGCTGGGCGGTGACGACCCAGCGGTCGCCGACCAGGTAGCTGCCGCCGTACATGCGGGCTTCGGCGAGCCAGGAGGTCTGGCCCTCGGCCGCGGCGAAGGTGACCATGCGAAAGGCGCCCTGCCCGGTCTGGCATCCGCCCTGGCGCAACTCCTCGGCCTGGACGCTCACTTCGGCGCTGCAGCCGACGGCGGCGGCGATCTCCTCGATCGAGGTCGAGGTCGAGGTCGAGGCCGGGGCCGAGGTCGGGGCCGAGGCCGAGGCCGACGGCGGCCGGGCGGTGGCCGAGTGCTCGGCGCAGCCGCCGCTCAGCAGGGCGGCGGCGCACGCGGCGATGACGGGCAGGGTCCGGCGGGCGGGGCGGTGTGGCGGCCGTGGCATGGCGTCCTCACTGGCTGATCGGGGATGGCCGTGGTGCCCGGTGGGGAGAGCCGGGCACCACGGGTCTGTAGGGGCCGGGACCCGGGCCGGGGCCCGGTCGGTCCTAGCCGGCGGCCTTCGCCTTCTTTCCCTTGTCGGTGACGGCGAACCAAAGGCCCTGCTTGTTGTGCCCGTTGATGTCGCCGGGCTCCTTGTCACCCGTGAACAAATAGACCGGCCAGCAGTCGATCGTCAATTGCTCCGAGCCGTCGGGGCGCTTCACCGAGCCGACCAATTCGGCGGCAATTCCCGACACCTTCGTCCGGTCGACGGGCTGTGCGGGCTTCCAGGTGTCCAGGCAGGCATCGAGGCAGCCGAATTTCATCGGCCAGGCGCTGTCCTTGTCGAAGCGGTAGAGCGTACGGCCCTCCGCGTCCGCGAGGATTCCGCCGAGCTGCGCATTCTGCCGGACGGACAGTTCGACGCCCTTCTCCGCCTTCTCCGCCTCCTGCGCCGGCTTCTTGGCCGCGGCGGCCGGCTTTCCGTCGGCGCCCAGCACGTGCCAGGTTCCGCCGACGCCCTCGCCCAGGGCGTCACCCGCCTTGGTGTCCTTCGCGTAGCGGTAGACGGGCCACCCCGCGAGGGTGAGCTGCCGGGTGCCGTCGGCCCGGGCGACCGAACCGAGCAGGCCCGCGTCGATCCCTTCGCCCGCAGTGGCGTCGTCCGCGGCCACGACCGGCCAGGCCTGGGCGCAGTCCCCTTCGCAGTTGGACTTGGGGGGCTTGGCCGTGTCCTTGTCGAACCGGTAGAGGGTGAAGCCCGCCCCGTCGGTGACCGCGCCGCCCAGATTCGGCAGCTCCGCCACCTTGAGCTGCCCGGCCGGGCCGTTCTTCCCGGCTTCGCCCACCGTGGCGGTGCCCGGATCGCTGCCGTACCCCGTATCGGACCCGGTACCGGATTCCGAGCCGTATCCCGAGCCGAGTTTCTTGCTGTCGCTCACCGGCTGCACCGCACTGCTCTTTCCCGGGGATTCGCCGCCGAGACCGCATCCGGCTGTCAGCAGCAGTGCCGCGACCGCCGACCCGGCGAATATCCCGCGATGCATTCTCTTCATGATCTCTCTCCTTTGGATTCGGTCCCGCGATGTCGTGCCCTCGGCTATTCATACGGGCCCCGGGAGAGCGGAAGTCGATATCCCTCGGAATTTGTCAGATCGCGCCAAGAACGAACTCGGGGCGGTCCGCGGACGTGCACCGGCCCGGCTCATTCCTGGATGCGCAGGGCGAGGGCCGGGCAGCGCCGGACCGCGCGCAGCGCCTTCGGCCGCAGCCGCCCCGGCACCGGCATGGAGGCCTGGGCCGGATATCCGTCCGCGTCGAGCCGTACGACATCGGGAAGGATGTCCACGCACAGCCCGTGCCCCTTGCACAGGGTCCAGTCCACGACCAGCCGCTCCGGACTCTCGTCCCGCGGCAGCGGCAGCGCCCCGAGCACCCGCCGGCCGCACCCGCTGCCGAGGGCGTGGTCGTGGAACTCGTCGGGGAAGGCGGCCAGCGCCGAGGCCACGAAGTGCGAGGTGCCGTCCGGATGACTGCACGCACCGCGGCCGCGGACCGCCCCCATCCGCGCCTCCACCGCCTCCAGGGCCGCCCGGCCGCCGCCTCTGACGGCGTCCTCCAGTACGTCGGCCAGCGCGGGCAGCCCCCGTACGCAGGGCCCGCACTGGCCCGCCGACTCCTTCGCCATCCACCGGGTCACCCGCGCCACCTCGCCGGCCGGGCAGGTGTCCTCGGGCAGGGGCAGTACCGCCCCCGCCCCCAGCACCGCGCCGAGGGACGCCAGGGACTGCCGGGACACCGGCGCGGTGCGCGCGGATCCTGCGTCCAGCCATCTGCCGTGGTAGCCGCCGACCAGTACGCCCTGGCCGGGATCGGTGCCGCACAGCTCCAGGACGTACGCCAGCGAGGCCCCCGTCGGCGTCTCGACGACCGTGGACCCGGCGACGGTCAGCAGTACGGTGCCCGGCTCGGCCGGCAGGCCGGTCGCGCGGTACTCCGGCGCGCCCAGCCGCGCGGCGACGGCGAGTTGGGCGAAGGTCTCGGTGTTCGACAGCAGGGTCGGCACACCTCCCAGGCCCCTCTCGCTGGTCCGCACCTTCTGTCCGGACGGCACCACCGCACCGCCGTTCAGCCCGCTGACGAGGGCGGTGCCCTCCCCGGTCACGAACCGCTCGGGAAGCCTCGTCACGCGCACCCGGCGGCCGGCCGGGCCGCGCTCGGCGACGGCGTCCCGCACCGACTGCTCCACGTCCGCCCGGGTGACGGCCACCACCACCTCCTCGGCGGAGAGCGCGGCGGCGGCCAGCAGGGCCCCGTCGAGCACCAGGTGCGGTACGTGCAGCAGCAGAGCGGTGTCCTTGAGGCAACTCGGCTCGCCCTCACTTCCGTTGACGACGACAGCGGTGGGGGCGTCCCGGCCCCGGGCGGAGCGGGTGACGGCCCGCAGCTTCCTCGCGAAGGGGAAGCCGGCCCCGCCACGGCCCCGCAGGTCGATGTCGTCGGCGAGGCCGACGAGTTCGTCGGGGCGGTAGCGGGGCAGCGTGCCGTGCACGGCCAGATGGGCGGAGCGGTCCAGCCGTGGCGCCCGGTCGAGTCCGGCGAGCAGTCGGGGGGCGCCCACGCAGCCGAGGCCGGGGCGCGGTTCGCCGGTCACATCCACCGCTCCGGGGCGGCGGGCTGCCGATCGGAGCCGCCCGGCGCGTACGCCGCGGCGTACGGGGGGCGTTCGGGCCGGGGCGGCGGCACCGGCCGTACGGACACGGTCCTACGCGGCCCCGTACCCGGCCCCGGACCCGGACCCGGACGCGGCCGTGGTCGCGTGGGCGGAGCCCCAGCGGGGCGCGAACGAGCCCCGCTCATCCGGGACTTGAGGCGGAGCGCGAGCACGGTGGCGACGCCGATCAGGCACAGCGCGTAGGCCGCCATCACCCAGACGGCGCCGGGCCGGCCCGCCTTGAGCCCGTGCACGAGCGACGCCCCCCACGCGGGGTAGGCGCCGATGTGCAGGGCCCGCCACCACAGGGAGCGGCTCTTGGTGGCGAACACGCTGCGCACCGCCCCGGACACCGCCACGGACACGAAGAGGTATCCGGCCAGTGTCCCGAGGCCGATGAGGACGGGCTGTTCGTCGTCGGCGAAGGGCAGGACGGCCGCGGCCGCGGTCGTCCGCTGCTCCGCGACCTTGACCCAGACGTGCAGGGCCAGGAAGCCGAGCCCCGCCACGGCCAGGCCGCGGTGCACACCCTGGGCGAGCAGCCGGTGGCCGGGACCGAGCAGCACCCGGTCGGTGGCCACCAGCCCCCACAGGACGGTGGCGGTGAGCGAGACGAGCGAGAGTACGCCCGCCCCGTAGTCGAGAAAGTCCCATACATGGGTCAGGGCGCCCGCGCGGGCGGCCACGATGACGGAGGCGAGGGCCGCGGCGGCGACCGGAGCCGCGGGCGCGGGAAGACTCCTGCGGCGGGCCCGGTGCGAGCGCGGTATGTGCAGCTGGGGCAGGGGCATCCAGATCTCCTGTGCGCCTGGGTGCCGAGCACTCCAGCGGGCGCTCGGCACCCGGGGGTCGTTGACGGTCGTGCCCGGCAGCGCTGTGAAATTCCTGCGCCGGCCGAGGTGCTTGGGGCCGGAGTGCAGCAGCATCGTGGAGCTGCACGGCTCCTCCACAGGATTTATCGAAACGTGATAATTTCTCGCACCGCGTCTCCGGCGCATCGAACAACCCCGGAAGATTCCCCTCCAGTGGAGGTTGCGACAGGCCAACGCACTGCCCGCGGCCTACGCGTCCCCGACGGCAAAAACAAGGCAAAACCGCGGGACCGTAGGGGGTCGGTTCCCTCCAGGAGGTAGTACGAGGATCGCAACTCACTTGTCGAACAGGGCAGTTGGCAAGCGAAGCGACCTCGGCAGGCCTGTCGCTCCCGCACCGGGCAGGCCTCACCCCGGCACGAACGAGGAAACGATGTGCGAACTTCTGAACCGCATCTGGTCCCGCCCACGCGGAGAGTGGACCCGCGTCCTGCGAAGGGAACTCCCCGCGCTGGCCGCCGAGATAGTGGAGGAGCTTCTGCATGGAATTCCGGGATTTTCCACGCTTATCGATGACAACGATGCCATCGATGACGAATTGCTCATACAGCGGGTGGAAGAGGCCCTTCTCGCCGCTCTCGGCTACCGCGACGCCCCGGCCGAACGGGACGTGCGCGACGGCCACTCGGGCACGGAACAGGAGCAACACCCGGCACCACAACGACTGCAGGCACTACCGGCACCGCGAGGACCGCAAGGATCGCAAGGACCGCAGGGGCGGCAAAGGCCCCAGGTGGTGAAGCCGCCGCAGCCACCCGCTGAACCGGAGACCGAGAGCGAGACCGATGCCGATGCAGAAACCGGTACCGAGACCGAGACCGAGGGCGCGGAACACGCGGACCACGGCAGCAGGGCGCGCCAGGAGCTCTTCAGGGCGCTCACCGACGACCGGGCCGCATCCGAGAACTCCCTCGCCGAGCTCGCGGAGGCGGCAGGCTGGCCCCTCCCGACAGCCGTACGGGCCATCGCACCGGCCACGCCCGGCGAGACGCAGCAGCTGGCGACCGTGCTGGACGACGCCCTCGCCGGCATGTTCGCCGGCCGGCCGTGCCTGCTGGTGCCGAGCCCGGATCCCGACAGCCGGGCCCCGCTCGAACTCCCGCTGCGCGGCCGGTTCGCGGCGGTCGGCCACGCGGTCCCGCTGCGGGACGCCGCGTCCTCGCTGCGCTGGGCGCTGCGCCTGCTCGCGCTGACACCCGCCCGCGCGGGCGGCCTGGACGCCCGCGCCGTCTTCGTCGACGACCACCTCTCGACCCTGCTCCTGCTCCAGGACGAGCCGCTGGCGCACGCGCTGGCCGCCCGGTGGCTGCGGCCGCTCGCGGACCTGACCCCGCGCCAGAGCGAGCGGCTGGAGGTGACCCTGCTGGCCTGGCTGGAGGGCGGCGGCGCACCCGAGGCGGCCAAGGCCCTGAGCGTGCACCCGCAGACGGTCCGCTACCGCATGCGGCAGCTGGAGAAGCTCTTCGGACCCGGACTGCGGGACCCCCGCACCCGGTTCGAGCTGGAGATGGCCCTGCGCAGCCGCCGGCTGATGGCCCAGGTACGGCGTCAGCACTCGCGGGTGAGCCGCAGGACCGCCCGCGTCGTCACCGCGGACTTCACACCGGTGGTCGTCGGGCGGATGGCGCGCGTCAACGGCCTGTGATCCACCGCCGGACGGCAGTCGGCCCGGCCCCGTCACCACGGGGCCGGGCCGGCTTCGCTCGCGGGGGCGGTCAGGCGGCGGCAGCGGAGTCCGGTGCCGGAACCGCCCCGCGCAGCGTCGAGTTGAGGTCGACCAGCTCCGCGTACGCCCGTGCGCAGGGCCCGCACGCCGCCAGGTGCACGGCGAGCCCGCGGGGCGGATGCGTACGGGCGGCGCGCCGCACCGCCGAGCCGAGCATGCCGCTGTAGTGGCCGCACCGGCCGCCCGCCGCGGTGTCCAGATGGGCGCGCAGATACGCCTCGCGCAGCCCCTCCCGCGCCCGGAACGCCAGCGAGGTCACCGCGCTGGGGGTGATCCCCAGCAGCGCGGCGACCTCGTGCGGCGGGTCCTCCTCGACGAGCGTGTGCCACAGCACGGCCTGCCAGCGCGCCGGCAGCGTGCGGAAGGAGCGGACGACGAGCCGCCGGTCCTCGCCCGCGAGCAGCCTGCCCTGCGGGTCGCCGCCGGCGGCCGCCTGCTGGCACCAGGTGTCGAAGTCCGCCGTCAGGAGGGTCCTGCCCTCACCGTCCCGCCACTGCATGGCGGTGTTGCGCACGACGGCCAGCAGGTACGCCCGCCAGGGGCCCCGGGGCCCGGCGCCGGAGCGGACGGCCTGCAAGGTGCGTAGGAAGGCCTCCGATACGAGGTCCTCCGCGTCCTGCGGGGTACGGCAGCAGGTGCGCGCGTACGCGAGGGCCGCCCGCCGGTGCCGCCGGTAGAGGAGATCGCACACGGCCGGGTCCGTGGCGCCCGTGCCGAAGCCTCTCCTGAGCCGCCGGGTGAGCTCCCCGTCGGAGTCTGCGGATGTACGAGAGCCGGACATGGGACTCCTCGCAGGGTCGTTCGGGACCGGGCCGGCCCGGCCGGGGATGTGCGGTGTTGGCCCGAAGTCGGCTTCGGGCCAACACCTGTCCCGGGCGGGCGCGATGGGTGGGGGAGGGGTGCGCCGCGCCCGGGAGCCTGGGGGATCCGTACGGTCGCGCGGGCGTCAGCGGCAGGCGCGCCCGCCGTTGATGCAGTCGACGGCGGTGGCCATCAGGTCCTTCGACATGACGTTGATGAAGTCGTCGTGGTCGGTGACGGGTTTGTGCAGCTGCTCCGGGAAGCTGTCCACGGCGAACCGCGCGCCCGGCGCGACGCCGTAGGTGATCCGGTTCACCAACTGCGGAATGGCGGTGAAGCCCTTGGGGCAGCGGCCGTTGCGGTCCGGGAAGGCCACGTGCGTACGGTGGTTGGCGCTGTCGGTGTTGCGGCCGTCCCAGCAGCTCTGGAAGGTGAAGGTGCGCACCACGTCACTGCCCTTGGGGCAGATCGGGTACTTGTCCTTCAGCTGGCGGTCCTCGAATCCGGTGCAGCTCCACGAGGCGTTGGCGTTCGCCGTGCCGTTGGTGAAGGCTTTGGCGTCGCCGGTGATGATCCGCAGGAAGCGGGGCATCGCGGTGACCTTGCCCGCGGGGCTGCCCTTGAAGGTGATCGTGACCTGCTTGGGCCGCAGGACGGTGCCGACGTTCGCGTCCAGCCCGCCGCCGGGCGCCTTGGCGTCCGCGGCCGCCTTGCCGTCGCGCAGCCGGACCACGGGCCAGTAGTAGCTGGACTGGTCGCCGTTGCCGCAGGTGGTGCCGGCCGCCGCGAGGCTGTCGTTGGTGGAGAAGGCGTCGGTGGACTTGTTGCCCACGTAGTCGTGCATGTGGTGGGCGCCGTTGGAGACGCCCGGCGCGACGATCACGTTGTCGGGGTTGGAGTGGCCGTTCTCGTTGCGGCCGCACCGGGAGCTGAAGGAACCGGTGGAGGCCCCGGCCGCCGCCGCGGGGGTGCGTACGTTCGGCCGGACCTTGGTGATGGAGACGAAGTCGCTGCGCGCCGGGCCGGCCTTGCCGCCGATGCTGCGGGCGGCCTCCGGATCGGCCGCCGCGTCGTCCTCCTGCGCCGACGCCTCCTTCATCCGACATCCGGCGAGGGACTTGAGCTGCTCGGGCCGGTCCGCGGACCGGGCTATCGCATCGGACATGCGGGTGATGGTGCGGTCGCGCTGTCCCTGGAGTTCGCCGAGGAGGGCGTCGCCGCGCGCCTCGCCGGAGGCGAGCCGCCGGTAGGCGTCGGCCACCTGTACGTCGAGCTCGGCGAGGCTCTCGTCGACCTCGGACCGGGCCTGGTCGGGCACGGCCGTGAGCCGGTCGCCCACGTCGGGGCAGTCGATGGTGGCCGTCACCCGACCCGCACGGTCCTGCTCCTGGCCCGCGTTGGCGTTGCCGGCGACGATGGCGACCCCGCCGCCGCCCAGGACCAGAGCGGCGACGGTGGCCAGGAGCCTCTTCGACAAACGGGGGCGTTTGTGTCCCTTTTCGCTCATGCGATCACTTCACTTCACTTCGTCGTTCGGACAGGGGAGGGGACGGGAGCGGGGGTCGCGTCGGAGAGCGCGTCGAAGTCGACCAGCCCGCTGTCCTCCAGGACCGTGATGTGGTCCAGGACGGTGGTGTTGGCGGAGGTGGCGAGGGCGCGGACCATGGAGTTCCGCGTCTGCGCCCGCACTTGGGCGAGCAGCGCGAAGACCTTTCCGTGCGCGCGGCGCAGCAGCTGGATGAACAGCCGCTCGTACTCGTCCCCCTTGGCGCGGGTCAACTGGCCGAGCCAGTCCTGCTGTTGCTCGCTGGGTTGGTTGGGCAGGTCGATGCCGAGGGCCTGGCCGACCTGGATGACCTGCCGGTCCAGCTCGGTGTGGCCCTCGACGAGGTGCTCCCCGGCCGTGCGCACCGCGGCGCGCGTGCCGCGCTGTTGGGCCTGCCGGCCGGCGGGCAGCTCCCACAGTCCGGCGAGCCGTACCTTGCGGACGAAGTCGCGGTCCGCGGGGGTGAGCGGTCCGTACGCCGTGCTCAGGGTCCCGCCGCCGTCGTCCTCGGCCGCCGGCCGCCCGGCCGCGGCCGCGGTCCGGCCGCCGAACTTGTCCACCGGGATCAGCAGGGCGATCAGCGTGACGGCCAGGGCGGTGATGACGAAACCGCTTCCGATCGTGTATCTCGTGGCCACCGACAAGCTGTTGATGGACCTCCGCCGGAATGACAGCACAGTGCCTCCTTGCTCCGTGGGCCGGGAGGGTGGCGGGGCAGGGGGGCCGCACGCGCCGTGCGGGGCACACCCGCGTTCCCGGGGTGTCACGGGACGCTAGTGCCCCTTGTGGTGCCGTTGCGGGAGGGCCATCACTATTGGATAAACATCCGGGCGAGTACTCGAAAGGCTGATATCTTGCCGCGCCCCACGTGCACACGTCCGCCCCGGTCCCTGCGGGGACCGGGGCGGATCGGCGTCGGGCGCAGCGTCGGCAACGACGCCCGCCACCTGGGAGGCTCCTTCACCCGAGCGGATCCGCACGGCCCTCGATGACGGAGTCGAAGCGCATCGTGGTGCGGGACTGCCGGTCGTACCGCTCCCAGCGGGGCACGCCCGGGTGGTTGGGGTCGCCGGTGCGGATGAAGGAGATCCAGGCCCGGTGCACGGCCCGGGCGAGGCCGTCCCTGACCCTCGTGTCCATGCCCGCGAGGAAGGGCGCGTGCGACCAGTCGTCGAAGTTGTCGAAGACGAACGGCAGGTCCAGGCAGTGCGGGGCGCCCAGCCGGCCCTCGTGCGCGGGGGTGGGGAAGGCGAACTCGTACGCCCAGACCGGGCGACCCCGCTCGGCCCGCGCTTCCGCGAACGCCAGGGTGGGCTTCCTGAACGCCTCGTCGGTGGTCAGGTCGACGAGGACGTCGATCGGCCGGGCGCCCGGGCGGGCGGCGGCGTAGGCGGTGTACGCCGCGGCCGCCGCGTCGCCGAAGGAGTCCCGGGCCCGGCGGAGCACCTGCTCCTCGGTCGTCGACGCGTACGCCGGGTTCAGCGCGAAGGTGAACGCGGACTCCTCCCGCGTCCAGCCGATCATCACGTCGATGTCCGCGCCCGGACCGTCGAGCAGGTTCTCGACGGGCCGGCGCGGCGCGGTCGGGCCGTCGAGCACCGGCATGAACGGGGTGGTCCAGTGCCCCCATTGTGCGGTGGCGGCGAGGAGTTCCGGGGTGGCTCCGACCAGCCGGGGCCACGGGGCCGTGCGCAGCTCGTCCATGTCCTTGGCGCCGACGGCCTCCAGGTAGGCGGCGGTTCGGGCCGCGGCCTCGGCGGGCGTGGCGAGGGGCATGGCGAGCGGGACGCTCTGGAGGATGGCCCGGTGGAAGGGGCGGCCGCCGCCGGCGTGGCCCGCGAGCGCCGCCGTGGACAGGGCGCCGGCGGACTGGCCGGCGACGGTGACGTTCCCGGGGTCCCCGCCGAACGCGGCGATGTTGTCCTGCACCCAGCGCAGCGCGGCGAGTTGGTCGGTGAGCCAGAGGTTGTGGTGCTCCGTTCCGTCGTCCGGGGCGCGGGAGAGGAGGCCGAGCGGGCCGAGCCGGTAGTTGAGGTTCACGACCACCAGGTCGCCGTTCCGCGCGAAGGTCCGCCCGGAGTACTGGGGCATCGCACCGGAGCCGGAGATGAAGGCGCCGCCGTGGATCCAGACCAGGACGGGGCGGCGCGCGTCGTCGGCGCCGGGCGTCCACACGTTGAGCGTCAGGCAGTCCTCGTCGAAGGGCGGGGAGCCGTGGCCGCCGAGTACGGGGTCGCCCTCGCGGACGGTCTGCGGCGAGCCGGGCCCGTAGGAGGCCGCGTCGAGGATCCCGCTCCAGCCGGGGTGGGGCCGCGCGGGGCGCCACCGGAGGGGCCCGACGGGCGGCGCCGCGTAGGGCACGCCCCTGAACACGGTCAGATCGCCTTCGACGACGCCGCGGAGGGGACCTGAGCGGGTGTTCACGACGGGTGCGGTGCGGTGCTGGGCGGAACCCATCCAGTGCTTCCTTCCGGACCGGATCGACAGTCTTGGCGATGCTCAAGGTATTGCGTAATTTCGCCGTACGTCAATCTTTCGCGATCCAGGCCGGCCCGCGGGCCGGCCGCCCGCACCGCCCCCGGGCCCCGGTCGCGTAACACGCTGTTAACACGATGCGTTATTGCGCATCATTGACGGTCGGCAAATTAGCGGGATACTTGCTCCCACTCCCCCTGCTGCCCCGAGATTGAGGTGCCGCCCCATGGAGCTCTCCCCCTCTGCCCATGTCGACACGTTCTGCCGTGACCGGCTCCCGCCCTTCCCCCTCTGGCCCGAACTGCACTTCGACCTCCCGGAGTTGCACTACCCGGAGCGGCTCAACTGCGCCCAGCGGATCCTCGACGACACCGTCCACCGCTGGGGCCCCGACCGGCCCTGTCTGCTGACTCCCACGGACCGGTGGACCTACGGTGACCTGCTGGAACGTGCCAATCAGGTCGCCCAGGTGCTCACCGAGGACTTCGGCCTCGTCCCCGGCAACCGCGTCCTGCTGCGCGGCCCCAACAACCCGTGGCTGGTGGCCGCCTGGTTCGGCGTCCTGAAGGCCGGCGGCGTCGCCGTCACCACCATGCCGTTGCTGCGGGCCGGCGAGCTCGCCCAGCTGCGCGGGATCAGCCGGCCGACCGTCGCCGTGTGCGACCACCGCTACCTCGACGAGCTCACCGCCGCCGACGGCCCCGGCCCGGCCGTACTGTCCTACGGCGGTACCGGCGAGGAGGACCTCGTCGCGCGCTGCGCCACGAAGGACGGGCGCTTCGCCAACGTCGCCACCGCGGCGGACGACGTCGCCCTGATCGCCTTCACCTCGGGAACGACCGGGCGGCCGAAGGCGACCCTGCACTTCCACCGGGACGTGCTGGCCAACGCCGACACCTTCTCCCGCCACGTCCTGCGCCCCGGCCGGGACGACGTCTTCACCGGGACCCCGCCCCTCGCCTTCACCTTCGGGCTCGGCGGACTCGTGGTCTTCCCGCTGTACGCGGGCGCCGCCACCCTGCTGATCGAGCAGGCCGCCCCGCAGCAGCTGGCCGACCTCGTGGCGGAGCACGGAGTCACCGTGCTCTTCACGGCGCCCACCGCCTATCGGGCGATCATGGCGGCCGGCGCGGTGGACCGGCTGGCGGGGCTGCGCCGCTGCGTGTCCGCCGGAGAGGCGCTGCCCGCGGCCGTGTGGGAGGAGTTCCACGCCGCCACCGGGCTGGCCATCATCGACGGCATCGGTGCCACCGAGATGCTCCACGTGTTCATCTCGGCCTCCGACGGCGACATACGCCCCGGCTCCACGGGCAGACCCGTGCCCGGATACCGGGCCCGCGTCGTCGACGAGCACGGCGAGCCCGTCCCGGACGGGCAGCCCGGACTCCTCGCCGTCACCGGCCCCACGGGCTGCCGGTACATGGAGGATCCGCGCCAGACCGTATACGTCAGGAACGGCTGGAACATCACCGGCGACACCTACATCCGGGACGCCGACGGCTACTTCTGGTACGTGGCCCGGAGTGACGACATGATCGTCTCCTCCGGTTACAACATCGCCGGCCCCGAGGTGGAGAAGGCGCTCGCCACCCACCCCTACGTCGAGGAGTGCGGGGTCGTCGGAGCCCCGGACGACAAGCGCGGCATGGTCGTCAAGGCGTACGTGATCCTGCGCCCCGGCGTCGCGTCCGACGGGGCGACGGTCAAGGAGCTCCAGGACCACGTCAAGCGAACCGTCGCGCCCTACAAGTACCCGCGCGCCGTCGAGTTCGTCACCGACCTCCCGCGCACGAGCAACGGGAAGCTCCAGCGTGCCGAGCTGCGCAAGCGCGCCCACGCCGTCGAACCCGCCCCGGCGCACGCAGACGCCCCCGCCCGCTCCACCACCGCCGGCTAGCCCCCGCCGGCCGAACGAAGGACACCATCATGGACACCTCCAGCCCGCGGCACGCGGCTTCCGCACCGACGGACAGCTGCGCCGCCGGATGCCCCGAGGCATCCGAGCAGAACCTGCCCGGCGTCGTCATCGAGCGGCGCGTCGAATGGCAGGACACGGACGCGGCCGGCCACTACCACCACTCCACCGTGGTGCGCTGGGTCGAGGCGGCCGAGGCCGTCCTGCTGCGGCGACTGGGCCTGGCCCACCTCTTCGGCAGCACCCCCCGCGTCCACTTCGAGGCCGACTACCGGGCCCGGCTGTGGTTCGGCGAGACCGTCCGCACCGAACTGGCGGTGGTCAAGGTCGGAAGCAGCTCCCTGCACTACGCCTTCACCGTCCGCGGCGAGGGGGAGGAGCCGGCCGCCACCGGGCGCATGGTCATCGCGCACTCGGCCTCGCGCGCCACGGGGTCCACGGCCTGGCCCGATGACGTGCGGGAGGTCCTCACCAAGGCCGGTCCCCAGGCCCCCGAGCTGTTCGCGTGACCCGGGAGAGCGCGTCGCCCGATCGAATGTGCTGGATTCTTGACGATCGCCAAATATGCAGCATATTCTGTTTTCCGGAACCACAAGGAGGAGCACCGTGCGTGTAGCAGTCATCGGAGGAGGGCCCGGCGGGTTGTACTTCGCGGCCCTGGCCCAGCAGCTCTCACCCGAGTGGGAGATCACGATCTGGGAGCGCAACGCCCGCGACGACGCCTTCGGCTTCGGCGTCGTCTTCTCCGACGAGACGCTCGACGGCATCGCGCAGGCCGACCCCGCCGTGTTTGCGGCCATGTCCGCCGAGTTCGCCCGGTGGAGCGACATCGACGTCCGCTACGGCGGTGAGGTCCACGTCTCCGGCGGCCACGGCTTCGCCGCCCTGGACCGCAACCGGCTGCGCGAGATCCTGCAGAAGCGCTGCGCCGAGCTCGGGGTGCGGGTGCACTACGGCACCGAGGCCCCGCCCGTGGAGGAGCTCTCGGCCGGCTACGACCTGGTGGTCGCCGCGGACGGAATCCGCTCCACGGCCCGCGAGACCTACGCCGACAGCTTCCGCCCGGACCTGGACGAGCGGCACTGCCGCTACATGTGGCTCTCCACCGACCGCGTCTTCGAGGCGTTCACCTTCATCGTCGAGAGGCAGGACTTCGGCAGCATCCAGGTCCACGCCTACCCGTACGACGGGCAGCGCAGCACCTTCATCGTGGAGATCGCGGAGGACGACTGGCGGCGGGCGGGCTTCGAGGCGCTCGCCGACCGGGAGTTCGCCCGGGGCGAGAGCGACGAGGCGAGCGTACGACGGTGCGAGGAGATCCTCGCCGATCACCTCGACGGCCACCGCCTGATCCCCAACGCCTCGAAGTGGATCCGCTTCACGACCGTCCGCAACGCCTCCTGGCGCCACGGCAACGTCGTCCTGCTCGGCGACGCCGCCCACACCGCCCACTTCTCCATCGGCTCCGGCACCAAGCTCGCCATGGAGGACTCCCTGGCCCTGGCCGCCTGCCTGCACGAACACCCCGACGTGGCCTCGGCGCTCGCCGCCTACGAGGCCGAGCGCCGGCCGGTGGTCGAATCCACCCAGCGCGCCGCCCAGGCCAGCCTCGAATGGTTCGAGAACGTCGGCCGCTACACGGCCCAGGAGCCGCCGCAGTTCGCCTTCAACCTCCTCACCCGCAGCCGTCGCGTCACCTACGACAACCTGCGGGTGCGCGACGAGGCGTTCACGGCTGCTGTCGATACCTGGCACTCCGACGCGAGCGCCCTGAGGGCCACCCCGTCCGGCACCGGCACCGTCGTCCCGCCGATGTTCCGCCCGTTCCGGCTGGGCGGCCTGCGCCTGCGCAACCGTGTCGTCGTACCGCCCACCGCGCTGTACACCGCCCGGGACGGGGTCCCGGGAGACTTCGAACTCGTCCACCTGAGCACCCAGTCCCTGGGCGGCAGCGGCCTCGTCCTCGCCGGGATGACCGCGGTCAGCGCCGACGGCCGGGCCACCCGGGGCTGCCCCGGCCTGTACACGGACGAGCAGGAGGCCGCCTGGCGGCGCATCACCGACTTCGTGCACGGCCAGTCGGACACCTGCCTGGGCATCCAGCTCACCCACGCCGGCCGCCGCGCCGCGACCGGCGTGCCCAGACCGGACGGCCGGGCCGTCCCGCTCGGAGCCGACGGGTGGCCGCTCGTCGCCGCCTCCCCGCTGGCCTGGGACGAGCAGGCCGCGATCCCGCGGGAAGCGACCCGCCGGGACATGGACGACATCGCACGCGACTTCACCGCCGCGGCCCTACGCGCCCATCGCGCCGGCTTCGACGCCCTGGAACTGCA
Organism: Streptomyces sp. NPDC059989; assembly: GCF_042736975.1. Taxonomy (NCBI): domain Bacteria; kingdom Bacillati; phylum Actinomycetota; class Actinomycetes; order Kitasatosporales; family Streptomycetaceae; genus Streptomyces; species Streptomyces sp. NPDC059989. Next base: position 72,786 of record NZ_JBHWUO010000010.1, on the reverse strand, counting down.
GTACGGCCACGGCCACCTGATGTCCGGCTTCCTCTCGCCGCTGACCAACCAGCGGACCGACGAGTACGGCGGCAGCCTCGCCGGCCGGCTGCGCTTCCCCCTGGAGGTCCTGCGCGCGGTGCGCGCCGTCTGGCCCGAGGGCAAGGCCCTCGTGGTCCGCATCTCCGCGGCCGACTGGGCCGACGGCGGGACCAGCGAGGCCGACGCGGTGGAGATCGCCCGCGCCCTGGGCGAGGCCGGCGCCGACGCGGTGGACGTGTCCACGGGCGAGGTCGTCGCCCACGAGCGGCCCCGGTACGGCCGCAGCTACCAGACGCCGTACGCCGACCTGATCCGCAACGCCACCGGGGTGCCCACCATCGCCGTCGGCGCGATCTCCACCTACGACGACGTGAACTCCGTCGTCCTGGCCGGCCGCGCCGACCTGTGCGCCGTCGGCCGCGCCCAGCTCCACGACCCCCTGTGGACGCTGCATGCCGCGGCCGCCCAGGGCTACCGGGGCCCGGCGGCACCGTGGCCCGCCTCCTGGCGGGCGGGCAGCGGCCGCCCGCCGGGCGCGCGCACCGACCGCGTTCCGCCCCGCCTCCAGCTGCTCCGCGAGGCTTCCGCACCCGTGCACCAGCGCTGGGTTCCGCACGTTCCCGCTGCCGCCGCCGCGGCCGCGCGCTGACCTGGAGGACCGATGGACAATCTGCCACGCTTCACCGCCGCGGCCGTGCAGGCGGCCCCCGTGTACCTCGACCTCGCGGCGACCGTCGACAAGGCGGTCGGGCTCATCGCGCAGGCCGCGGCGGGGGGCGCCGAACTGGTCGTGTTCCCCGAGGTGTTCGTCCCCGGATACCCGTACTGGAACTGGACGATGAACCCGGTCCAGGGCTCGCCCTGGTTCGAGCGCCTCTACCGCTCGGCCATCGACGTCCCCGGCCCGTACGTGGACCAACTGCGCGCCGCCGCCCGCCAGTACGGGGTCACCCTCGTCATCGGCGTCAACGAGCGCGGTCCGCACAGCCTCGGCGTCCTCTACAACACCCTGCTCACCATCGGCCCGGACGGCGAACTCCTCGGAGTTCACCGCAAGCTGGTGCCCACCTGGGCCGAGAAGCTCACCTGGACCGGGGGAGACGGAAGCTCCCTCAAGGTCCACCACACCCCGATCGGCCCGCTCGGCGCCCTCGCCTGCGGCGAGAACACCAACACCCTGGCCCGCTTCGCCCTCCTCGCGCAGGGCGAACTGGTCCACGCCTCCTGCTACATCGCCCTGCCCGTGGCCCCGGCCGACTACGACATGGCGGACGCGATCGCGGTGCGCACCGCCGCCCACAGCTTCGAGGGCAAGGTCTTCTCCGTCGTCGCCTGCTCGACCATCTCCCCGGAGATCGTCGACGCCCTCGCGGGCGACGACGAGGAGCTGCGCAAGCAGTTCACCCGCCCGCGCAGCGCCCTGTCCGGGATCTTCGGCCCCGACGGCCGCCCCGTCACCGAGCCCCTCGTCGACGAAGAGGGAATCGTCTACGCCGAGATCGACCTGGCCAAGTGCATCCAGCCCAAGCAGATGCACGACATCGTCGGCCACTACAACCGGTTCGACGTCTTCCAGCTCCACGTCGACAACCGCCCCCGTACGCCGGTGACCTTCGCCACGGATCCGGCGCACTTCGCGGCACCCCTCTCCACCGACACCAACGGCACCACCGGTATCACCGGCACTCCGAAGGAGGACGCATGACCACCGAGTACGACGACAGCCGGCTCGGGCGCGCACGGGTATCCGACTCCCCCGAACTCGCCGTGTTCTACGGCGAACTCGCCCAGCTCGAAGCAGGCGCGCTCTGGACCGTGGCCAATGACATCGAGCCCTGGTACCCGCAGCCCAAGTCCGTCCCCGTGCTGTGGCGCTACAGCGAACTGCGGCCCCTGGTCCGCAAGGCCCTGGACCTGGTCAAGGCCGACGACGCCGGCCGCCGCGTGGTCATGCTCGTCAACCCGGGCCGCAAGGACGTCAGCGCCGCGGTCGGACTCCTCTACACCGGCCTGCAGATCATGGGACCCGGCGAGGCCATGACCGCCCACCGCCACCAGGCCGCCGCCCTGCGCTTCGTCCACGAGGGAACGGGCGCCTGGACGATCGTCGACGGCCAGAAGCTGAAGGTCGGACCGGGAGACTTCGCCATCACCCCGAACGGCACCTGGCACGAGCACGGCAACGAAGCCGACGACGCCCCCGTCATCTGGCAGGACGGACTGGACATCCCGCTGGTCAACGCCCTGGACGCCGGGTTCTACGAGGTCCACCCCGAGCTGTACCAGACCCCCGGAAAGGTGATCAACTCCTCGGTGCTGACGTACGGCGCGAACCTGCTCCCGTACGGCGTGGAGAAGTGGACCCGCCCCTACTCGCCGCTGCTCGCCTTCCCCTGGGAGCCCACGTACGAGGCCCTGCTGAACCTGTCCAAGGCCACCGAGGGCTCCCCGTACGACGGCGTGATCGCGGAGTACACCAACCCGCTCACCGGCGGCTCCGTCATGCCGACCATGGGCGCCCACATGCAGCTCCTGCGGCCCGGCCAGGCCACCTTGGCCCACCGCCACACCGGCTCGGTCATCTACACCGCGGCCAAGGGGCGCGGCGTCTCGGTGATCGCCGGACAGCGCTTCGAGTGGCAGCAGGGCGACATGTTCTGCGTGCCCTCCTGGGCCTGGCACGAGCACGAGAACCTCGACAGCTCCGAGGACGCCTGCCTCTTCTCCTTCAACGACTTCCCCGTCATGCGCTCCCTCGGCTTCCACCGCGAAGAGGCGTACACCGACAACGGCGGGCACCAGCCCGCCTCTTGAGCCGCTCCGCCGCACCGGACGCCGCCGGCCCTGACACCGGCGCCGGCGCGGCGGAGCACCGAACCGGGCCGGTCCTCATGCCCCCGTACCGCCCGGAACGGGGCGGCGGCGGAGCACCTGAACTCCGCCGCCGCCCGACCCTCCACCGGCACCCCTCACCCCCTCACCTGCAAGGAGCACCCACCCATGCGGCTGGTCAGCTACACCCACGACGCCTCGCCCCTCCGCCTCGGGGCACAGGCCGACGACCTCGTCGTCGACCTCGCCACCCTGGCCGCCCGGGCCGGCGAACCGCTGCCCCTGGACCTCCTGTCCTTCATCCGGGCGGGCGCCGCCGCCCAGGACACCGCGCGCCGCCTGCTGGCCGGCGGCCCCGCGGCGTGGCCGGCCGAGGCCGTGCACCGGATCGAGGAGGTGTCGCTCGCGGCCCCGCTGCGCCCCGGGAAGATCATCGGAGTCGGACTGAACTACGTCGAGCACGTCGAGGAGTCCAGCCGTAGCCTGGACACCGACAAGGAGCGCCCTTCGCGCCCCGTGCTCTTCAGCAAGCCCGCCACCGCCGTGACCGGCCCCGGACAGCCCATCCTGCACAACGCCGACCTCACCACCCAGCTGGACTGGGAGTGCGAGCTCGCCGTCGTCATCGGCCGCACCGCCTTCCGCGTGAGCGAGGAGGAGGCCTACGAGCACATCTTCGGCTACAGCATCGTCAACGACATCAGCGCCCGCGACCAGCGGCGCTCCGGCCAGTGGTTCTTCTCCAAGGGCCAGGACTCCTACGCCCCCTTCGGCCCCGCCGTCGTCACCGCCGACGAGATCCCCGACCCCATGGCCCTGGACCTCTCCCTGCGCGTCAACGGCGTCACCAAGCAGAAGTCCAACACCCGGCACATGCTCTTCCCCATCGCCCGCCTCATCGCCGACATCTCCTCCGGCGTCACCCTCGAACCCGGTGACGTCATCGCCACCGGATCGCCCGCGGGCGTGGGAGCCGGCATGGTCCCGCCGGAGTTCCTGCACCCCGGTGACACCGTGGAGGCCACCGTCGAGGGCGTCGGCACCCTCACCAACCCCGTCGTCGACGCCCGCTGAGGAGCGAACATGTCCCCCCGCACCTACCGCATCGGCCAGATCGTGCCGAGCTCCAACGTCACCATGGAGACCGAGGTCCCGGCGATCCTGCGCGCCCGGGAGGCCATCGCCCCGGAGCGCTTCACCTTCCACTCCAGCCGGATGCGCATGACCCACGTGACCCCGGAGCAGCTCAAGGCCATGGACGCCGACTCCGACCGGTGCGCCGTCGAGCTCTCCGACGCGCGCGTGGACGTACTGGGCTACGCCTGCCTCGTCGCCATCATGAGCATGGGCCTCGGCTACCACCGCACCTCCGAGGAGCGCCTGCACACCCGTACCGTCGAGAACGGAGCGGCCGCTCCCGTCGTCACCAGCGCCGGAGCCCTCGTCCACGGCCTGCACACCATCGGGGCGAAGAAGATCGCCCTGATCGCCCCGTACATGCGCCCGCTGACCAAGACGGTCGTCGACTACCTCACCCACGAGGGCATCGAGGTCCTCGACTACGAGGCCCTGGAGATCCCGGACAACCTCGACGTCGCCGCCCACGACCCGGCCCGCCTCCCGGGGCTCGCCCAGGCCCTGGACCACGCGGACGCCGACGCCGTCGTGCTCTCCGCCTGCGTCCAGATGCCCTCGCTGGGCGCCATCGAGGAAGCCGAACAGCTCCTCGGCAAGCCCGTCGTCTCGGCCGCGGTGTGCACGGCCCACCAGATGCTGCGCGCCCTGGACCTGCCCGCCGTGGCCCCCGGAGCCGGCCATCTGCTGTCGGGCGCGTATGCGGAGTGACGGCGCCGCGCCGCCCTTCGTCGTGTGCCCGGGCCACCGTGACCCGGACCTGGACCGCGCCCCGGCCGCCCGGCTGGGTAGGATCGCGACCGCACACGACGGAAGGCGATCATGGCGGACAGTCCTCTCAGGCCCAGCTCGTTGATCAACACGGTCTACGGGGCGTTCCTGCGCCGCCTCGGCGGCTGGATCTCGGTCGCCGACCTGATCACCCTGATGTCCGAGCTGGACGTCGACGGCCCGGCGGCACGCTCGGCGATCTCCCGCCTGAAGAAGAAGGGCGTCCTCGAAGCGGAGCGCCGCGGCGCCACGGGCTACCGGCTGAGCCCGGCCGCGCAGCCCGTCTTCGACGAGGGCGACCGGCGCATCTTCGGCAGTCTGGAACCGGCGAAGCTGAGCGACGGCTGGGCGATGGCCGTCTTCTCCGTACCGGAGTCCGAACGCTCCTACCGCTACCAGCTGCGCACCAGGCTGACCTGGCTCGGCTTCGGCAACATCGCGCCGGGAGTCTGGCTGGCCCCCGGCCGGCTGCTCGACGACGCCCGGGACATGCTCGTCCGGCGCGGACTCAGCGACTACGTGCACCTGTTCGCCGCGGACTACGCAGCCTTCAGCGACCTGCCCGGAACGGTCAGCTCGTGGTGGGACTTCCCGGCGATCCAGGCGCAGTACGCCACGTTCACCCACGCGTACGGCCCCGTCGCCGAAGGTCTCGCGCAGCAGCGCGAGATCGACGGCGGCGAGGCCTTCCGCCACTACGTCCCGATGCTCACCCAGTGGCGCCGGCTGCCCTACCTGGACCCGGGCCTGCCCAGCGAGCTGCTCCCCGCGGACTGGAACGCGGTCGCCGCGCGCCGGATCTTCCAGCAGCTGCACGAGGTGCTCGCCGAGCCGAGCCTGCTGCACGTGCGGCAGGTCACCGGCCTGGCGGAGGCGGCGGCCGAGTCCTAGTGCTGTGCGGCGTTACGGCGTCGCGGGATGGTGCAGTCGGCGCCAGTAGCCCGCCAGGTCGCCGACGGCGGTGGTCACCGAGTCCAGGGCCATCGTCGTACGGGAGTCCCGGTCGTAGCGGTCCCAGCGCGGCATGGGGTCGTGGTTGGGGTCGCCGGTGCGGATGAAGGAGATCCACGACGCGTGCACGGTCGCGGCGAGCCCGTCGCGGACCCGGGGGTTCAGCCCCGCCAGGAAGGGCGCCTGCGACCACTTGTCGAAGTTGTCGAAGACGAACGGCAGCTCCAGGCAGTGCGCGGCCCCGAGCTGACCGTTGTGGGCCGGCGTCGGGAGGTTGAACTGGTACGCCCAGACCGGACGTCCGCGGGCCGCCCGCCGTTCGGCCAGGGCCACGGCGGGCATCCGGAACAGGTCGTCGGTGATCAGGTCCATGAGGACGTCCACCGGGCGGGCGCCGGGCCGGGCCTCCTCGTACGCGGTGTACGCCTGGGCCGCCCGGTTGCCGAAGGTGTCCCGGGCCCGCGCGAGCACCTGCTCCTTGGTCGAGGCCGCGTACGGCTCGCTGAGCGCGAAGGCGAAGTTCGCCTCCTCCCTGGTCCAGCCGATCAGGACGTCGATGTCCGCCCCGGGCCCGCTGAGCAGCAGGTCGACGGGGTCGCGGTCCAGGGTGACCTCGTCGAGCACCGGCAGGAACGGGGTCGACCAGTAGCCCCACCGCCCCGTGCGCCTGAACATCTCGAAGGTGGCGGCGATCAGCCGGGGCCAGGGCACGGCCCGTAGCTCCGCCACGTTCTTGGCGCCGAGGATGTCCATGAAGGCGGCGGTGCGCTGGAGCGACTCGGCGCGGGTGGGGATCTTCAGCCCGAGCGGCGGGCTCTGCAGGACGGCCCGCCGGAACAGCGGGCGGCCCTTGGTCCGGGCGCCGGCGAGCGCCGCCACCGACAGCGCGCCGCCGGACTGGCCGGCGAGCGTGATGTTGTCCGGGTCGCCGCCGAACGCGGCGATGTTGTCCCGGACCCAGCGCAGCGCGGCGAGTTGGTCGGTGAGCCAGAAGTTCCCGCCGGCCCCTTCCTCACCGAAGTAGAGGTAACCCAGCGGTCCGAGCCGGTAGTTGAGGTTCACGACGACGAGGTCGCCGTCGCGCGCGAAGGTCTCGCCTGAGTACCCCGGTACCGAGCCGGAACCGGAGATGAAGCCGCCGCCGTGGATCCACACCATGACCGGCCGCTTGGCGTCGTCGACCCCGGGGGTCCAGACGTTGAGCGTGAGGCAGTCCTCGTCGAACGGGGGTGCGCCGTGCGATCCGAGGACCGGATCGCCGCCCTCCCGGTAGGGCTGCGGCGCGCTCGGGCCGAAGGCGGTCGCCTCGCGCGTGCCCTGCCAGCCGGGGTGGGGCTGCGCCGGCCGCCATCGGAGGGCGCCGACCGGCGGCGCCGCGTAGGGCACGCCCTTGAACACGGCGAGACCACCTTCGGTGCTGCCGCGCAGTCGGCCCGCGGGCAGTTCCACCACGGGGGAGGACGCGTCCGTGCGCGGGCCGGCCTGTGCGGTGCCCGCGCCGGCGATGCCGGAGAGCAGTGCGGCTCCCGCCAACACCCCGCCGTTCCTGAGGATTTCGCGCCGCGATGGATCGTCGGTCATGGTGCTTCACTCCCTGACTGATCAAGAGCCGGTCGCCGAAGTGGCATTGCGTCAAATTGACGAGGGTTAGTGTTACGGCATATATCGAGCCGGGGTCAAGGGCTCGGCCCCTTGCGTGATCGCGGTCTTGCGAACTCTTGACGGCCGTCCCAAAAACACGATAGACACGTGTCACTTCCCGGACCCTCACGGCAGACCCATCAGCAACATCCGGCCCTTCCGGGCCGGTTGACGACGTACGGAGTTTCCATGGCAGGTCGGTTTCGTCCCGTTGGTCCGATCGCCGCAGCGGCGGCCCTCTTGCTGGCCACGGCATGTGGCGGCGCCAGCCTCGGGACAGGCGGCGACGACAGGCAGAGCGGGCCCGTGAAGCTCGGGCTCCTCGTCCCGCAGTCGGGGATCTACAAGGCGCTGGGCGACGACATGAAGCAGGGCTTCGAGCTCTACGTGAAGCAGCACGGCGGCAGACTCGGCGGCCGCGAGGTGGAGATCGTGGTCGCGGACGAGGGGGAAACGGCCGACTCGGGCAAGGCCGCGGCGGAGAAGCTGGTCAAGCAGGACCGCGTGCTGGCGGTGAGCGGAGTGGTCAGCTCGGCCACCGTCAACGGGGTCAAGGACCTCTTCGAGAGCAGCAAGGTACCGCTCGTCGGCTCGAACGCCTCGCCCACGACGCTGACCGGCACCAAGTACATCTGGCGCACCTCGTACGTCAACGACGAGCCCGGCAAGGCGCTCGGCAGGCACGTGGCCGAGAAGGCCGGCGGCCCGGTCTTCCTCATCGCCGCCGGCTACCAGGCGGGCAAGGACGAGGTGGAGGGCTTCAAGTCCACCTTCCTCCCGGCCGGCGGCACGATCGCGGGGGAGGAGGTCTACACGCCGTTCCCGGGGACGAAGAACTTCCAGCCGTACCTCGCGCAGATCGAGAAGTCCGGCGCGAAGGCCGTCTTCTGCTTCTACGCCGGCGGCGCGGCCGTCGACTTCGTCAAGCAGTACCGGGACTTCGGACTGGCCGGCAGGATCCCGCTCTACGCGCCCGGCTTCCTCACCGAGGGTGGCGTGCTCCAGGGGCAGGGAGACGCCGCCAACGGCATCCTCACCGCGCTCAACTACAGCGCGGACCTGGACAACGCGGCCAACAAGCGGTTCGCCCCGGCCTACACGGCCGCCTACGGATCGGCCCCGACCACCTACGCGATGGCGTCATGGGACGCGGCGCAGGTGCTCGACAAGGCGATCAAGGCCGCCGGCTCCGACGTGACCCCGGAATCGGTCAACGCCGCCATCGCCGCGGTGGGGGACATCGACAGCCCGCGCGGGACATGGCGGTTCAACAGCGGCGGCACGCCCGTCCAGCCCTGGTACCTGCGCGAGGTCAGGCAGGGCGCCAACACCGTGAGCTCCGAGCTCGGCCGGCTGGGCGGCTGACATGACCGGATGGTTGGACGGCAACTTCGTCAGCGTCGTCGATGGGGTCGCCTTCGGTCTGCTGCTGTTCACGATCGCCGTGGGCCTGTCCCTGGTCTTCGGGATGATGGACGTGCTCAACCTGGCGCACGGCACGCTCTACCTGGTCGGGGCCTACGTCGCCTACGCGCTGTCCGACGGCAGCCTGTGGGGTCTGCTCCTCGCCCTGACGGCCGGCGCCCTGGTGGGCGCGATGGGCGGAGCGGCGCTCACGTTCCTCACCGCGCCGCTGGCCCGGCGCGGGCACCTGGACCAGGCCGTGCTGACGCTCGGCATCACCTTCATCGTCGCCGACCTCCTCGCCGCCGGCTTCGGCGGCGAGGTGCTGCCCACGGATCCGCCGGTCTCCCTGCGCGGGACGGTCGGCCTCCTCGGCCACGCGTATCCGGTCTACCGGCTCGTCTTCATCGGCGTCGCGGCCGGCCTCGCGCTCGTCGTGTACCTCGTCTTCGAACGCAGCTCGCTCGGAGCACTGGTACGGGCCACCGTCGCCGACCGGGACATGGTCCGCGCGCTCGGCGTCGACATCCGCAAGGTGCTCTACGGGGTCTTCGCCTTCGGCGCGGCCCTGGCGGCCGCCGGCGGCGTCCTCGGGGCACCGATCCTGGGTCCCGGGCCGGGCGTCGACGAGACCGTGCTCGTCCTCTCGCTCGTCGTCGTGGTCGTCGGCGGCCTCGGATCCGTGCGCGGCGCGCTCGCAGGCGCCCTCCTGATCGGCCAGGTCCAGACGCTCGGGGTGGCGCTGCTCCCGGAGTACGCCCCCTTCCTCCTCTTCGGCACCATGCTGGCCGTGCTCGTCGTCCGCCCGAACGGCCTCGTCCCGACGGCGGTGCGCACATGAGCCTGCCCGGAACCACCGCACCTGCCACACCTGTTGGAACCGCCGCGCCGGCCCGACCCGCCGTACGACGCCTCTCGGTGACCGCGGTCGCCGTCGGGCTCGCGTCGGCCCCCTTCGTCCTCGGCCCGTACGCCGTAGGCACCCTGTCGCGGATCCTGGTGTTCGCCCTTCTCGCCCTGAGCGTGAACCTGCTCACCGGCCTGACCGGGCTGCCGACCCTGGGGCAGTCGGCCTACTTCGGCGTCGGCGCGTACACGGCGGCGATCGTGGCGACGCGCCTCACCGACATCGGCGTACTCCAACTCCTCATCGCCGCGGCCGTCTCCGCCCTCGTGGCCGTCCCCACGGGATGGCTCGCCGTGCGGGCCCGGGGCGTGGTGTTCCTGATGCTGACGCTGGCCATCGGCGAGATCGCCTACAGCGCCGCCGTCAACTGGAAGTCGCTGACGAACGGCACCGACGGGATATCCGGCATCCCGCCCGTCGTACCGTTGCCCGGCATGCCCGCGCTGGAACTCGACGGACTGGTCTACTTCTACGTCCTGGCCGTGTTCCTCCTGCTCTTCGCGGCCGTCTCGCGGCTCGGCTCCACCCCCTTCGCCCTCGCCCTGCGCGGCATCCGCGACAACGAGCGCCGGATGAGCGCGATCGGCTACCCCACCCGGCGGTACGCCCTGACCGTCTACGGCGGTGCCGGGGCACTGGCCGGCGCCGCCGGAGCCCTGTGGGTGTCGGTGCAGCGGTTCGTCTCGCCCGGCGACGCCGGATTCGAGATCGCCGCCCTGGCGCTGCTCGCCGTCGTGATCGGCGGCTCCGGCTCGATGTGGGGCGCCTGCGCCGGCGCCGCGCTCGTCTGGCTCACCCGCGACTACCTCGGGAACCTCGAAGCCGTCGCCGGGCGCGGGCCGCTGCTGCTTGGAGTCTTCTTCGTCATCGCGGTCTACACGCTGCCCCGCGGGCTGGCCGGCCTGCGGATCCCGCCCAAGCTGACCCGGAAGAGGACGGCGTGACAGACCTCGATCCACTCGAACTACGGCACGTGTCACGGCACTTCGGCTCCTTCGTGGCCGTCGACGGCCTCGACCTCACTGTGCGGGCGGGCGCGCGGCACGCGATCATCGGCCCGAACGGCGCCGGCAAGTCCACGCTGTTCGGCCTGATCTCGGGAACACTGCCGGCCACCGCCGGATCGGTCCTCGTCGACGGCCGCGACGTGACCCGGCTGCCCGTGGACCGCCGCGTCGCCCTCGGGGTCGCCGCGACCTTCCAGCACTCCAGTCTCTTCCTGCGCGAGAGCGTGCTGGAGAACGTCCTGCTCGCCGTGTTGCGCCGGTCCGGAAGCGGATTCGGCGGCTGGCGGAAGGTGGGCGCCAGGGCCGGGGCGATCGACCGGGCCCGCACGCTGCTCGACCGCGTGGGCCTGCCCGCCCGGCACGGCGAACCGGCGGCCGCGCTCTCCCACGGCGAACGGCGCCAGCTGGAGGTCGCCGTCGCCCTCGCCACCGAACCCCGGCTGCTGTTGCTGGACGAACCCGCAGCCGGCATGTCCCCCGCGGAGACGGCGCGACTCACCGAACTGATCGCCGCCCTGCCCCGCGAAGTGACCGTGCTCCTCATCGAACACGACCTCGACATGGTCTTCGAACTCGCCGACACGGTGACCGTCATGCACCTCGGCAGACACCTGAAGACCGGCTCCCCGGACGAGGTACGGGCCTCCGCCGAGGTCCAGAGCGCCTACCTCGGCACCATGGAGGTCTCCCCGTGACACCGTTCCTCAGCATCCGTGACCTGCGCTCCGGCTACGAGGGCGGCGTGGTCCTGGGCGGCGTCGACCTCGACCTCGACGCGGGCGGGACCGTCGCCGTCCTCGGCCGCAACGGGGTCGGGAAGACCACCCTCATCTCCACCGTCGCGGGATTCGTCCGGCCCTACGGGGGCAGCGTCACCCTCGACGGCCGGGAGATCGCCGGGTCCCGTGTCGACGTGATCGCCCGCGCCGGGGTGGGCGTCGTCCCGCAGGGGCGCCGCGTCTTCGCGCCGCTGACCGTGGCGGAGCACCTGGCGATCGCCTCGCGGCGCCCGGCACGCGGCCCCTGGACCAGGGCCCGCGTCCTCGACCTGCTGCCGCGGCTGGGGGAGCGGCTCGGCCACCGCGGCGACCAGCTCTCCGGCGGCGAACAGCAGATGCTCGCGATCGCCCGCGCCCTGCTGGGCAATCCCCGTCTGCTGCTGCTCGACGAACCGTCCGACGGCCTCGCCCCCGCGATCGTCGCCCAAGTGGGCGAGGTGATCCGGGAGGTGAGCACGCAGGGCATGTCGGTGGTCATCGTCGAACAGAACCTGGGCCTCGCCTTCTCCGTCGCCCAGAACGTGGCGGTCATGCAGAAGGGCCGCATCGTCCACCAGGCGTCCTGTGCCGCCTTCCGCTCCAGCCCCGAGGACCGCCGGCGCCTCCTGGGCGTCGACTGACCGGCCGGCCCGGAGGCCCGACGCCGCCCTTCAGCCCGCGCGGACGGTGAAGGTGCCCTCCGGGTCGCGGGTGATGTGGGTGCCGAACGTGCGGCTGGTGCGGGCGAGGACCTCGTGCAGCCAGGCGGAGTCCTCGCGCGAGGCGTGCCGCAGACGCATGCGGTGGGCCTGGAGGGGGACGAGCCGGGCGTGGTCGAGCCGGCCGGTGTCCGGCTCCAGGGAGAGGAAGTACAGCAGCCGGAGATCGTCCCGGTACCGGTCGTGGCCCCCGATGCCCTCGTAGTCGTCGATCAGGTCGCCGCAGCCGTAGAGGACCGGATGCCCCCGGTACACCTCGAACGGGCGCGGATGGTGCGAGGAGTGCCCGTGGACGACGTCCGCGCCGCCGTCGACGAGCGCGTGCGCGAAGCGGACCTGGTCGCCGGGGACGGAGTGGCCCCAGTTGGAACCCCAATGGATCGAGACGACCACGAGGTCGCCGGACCGTTTCGCCCGCCGGACGCGGTCCGCCACCTCGGCCGCGGCCGCGTCCGAGGCCTCGTCGACGAAGTCGATCCCGCTCCGGTCCGCGCCGGCCGCCCACGTGCGGGGGATGCCGCTCGACGCCATGCCCAGGGAGAAGACCAGCAGACGGCGCTCCCCGGAGAGGGGCAGCGCCGCGGGCCGCCGCGCCTCGGCGAGGTCCCGGCCCGCTCCCGCCGTCCGCAGTCCCGCCGCGGCGAGCGAGTCGAGGGTCTCGGCCAGCCCGCCACGGCCGTAGTCCAGGACGTGATTGTTGGCGAGTGCGCAGGCGTCGGGCCGGGCGGCGGCCAGGCACGGCAGGTTGGCGGGGTGCATCCGGTAGTGGACCGACTTGCCGGGGGCGATGTCGTCGCTCTGGGTGACGGAGGTCTCCAGGTTGAGGATCCGGGCGTCGGGCGCGGCCTCGTCGAGGAGCCCCAGCGCCTCTCCCCAGGGCCAGGAGAAGGGCGCGCCGCGCGGGATCGTGCCGTTCGCCGTCTCCGCCAGCTCGACGTACGTGCGGGCATCGGTGACGTACGCCTCCGGCAGGGCCGGGTCGCCGGGGTGCGGAAGGATCTGGTCGATGCCGCGGCCGAGCATCACGTCACCGGCGAGGAACAGCGTCAGGACTCCGCCATCACCGCCCATCCCTCCAGGCTAGTGCCGTGCCCGGCGTGCCCGCCCGGTCCGGTCGGAGGACCCTGGAGGCATGGCCCGAGCCAACGACCAGGTCGAGGCGCTGCTCCAGGAGTACGCGGACCTCATCGCGATCCGGGGCGGGGAGGCCTTCAAGGCACGCGCCTACGAGAAGGCCGCCCGGGCCGTCGGGGGCTGCCCGCAGGACGTCTCGACGCTCGACGCCAAGGGCCTGCGCGAGATCCCCAACGTCGGCAAGTCGGTCGCCGACAAGATCATCGAGTACCTGCGGACCGGCCGCATGTCCGTCGTCGACGAGGCCAGGGCGTTCGTGCCGGCCGGCGTGCGCGAGCTGATCGCGATTCCGGGGCTGGGGCCCCACAAGGCCATGACCCTGTACGAAGAGCTGGGCATCACCTCCGTGGATCAGCTGCTCGACGCCATCCACCAGGAGCGGCTGCGTGATCTGAAGGGCTTCGGCGAGCGCACGGAGGACAGGATCCTGCACGGCATCTCGGTGCTGCAGAAGGCCGGTGAGGGCCGGATCCTCGTCAGCGCGGCCATGGACATCGCCGAGCAGCTCGTCGTCGAGCTGTCGGACATCCCCGGGTGCGTCCGCTGCACGTACGCGGGCTCCCTGCGCCGTATGAAGGAGACCATCGGCGACGTCGACATCCTGGTGGCGGCGCGCCGCTCGGCTCCGTTCATGGACGCCCTCACCGCCCTCCCCTCCACGGCCGAGGTCATCGCGCGCGGGGAGAAGAAGACCTCCATACGGACCGCCACCCGGCTCCAGGTGGACCTGCGGGTGCTGCCCCCCGCCTCCTGGGGCGCGGGGCTCCAGTACTTCACCGGCTCCAAGGCGCACAACATCCGCACCCGCGCACTCGCGGTGCGCCAAGGCCTCAAGCTCTCCGAGTACGGGCTCTTCGACGCCGAGAGCGGCGCGAGCGTCACCTCCGAGACGGAGGAGGCGATCTACGCCCGGCTCGGACTGCCCTGGATACCGCCGACGCTGCGCGAGGACCGCGGCGAGATCGCGGCCGGTCTGCGCGGTGAACTCCCCGACCTCCTGACGGAGAAGGACATCCGCGGCGATCTGCACACCCACACCGACCTCACCGACGGGCTGGCCCCGCTGGAGGACATGATCGCCGCCGCTGCCGCCCGGGGCTACGCGTACTACGCGGTCACCGACCACGCCCCCAACCTGTACATGCAGCGCATGACCAGCGAGAAGATCCTCGCCCAGCGCGAGCAGGTCCGCGCCCTGGACGGCGCGCACCACCGGATGCGGCTGCTGCACGGCACGGAACTCAACATCGGCCCGGACGGCGCGCTGGACTGGCCCGACGAGTTCCTCGCGGGCTTCGACATCTGCGTGGCCTCCATCCACTCCCACTTCGACCAGAGCAGACAGGAACTCACCCGCCGCCTCATCCGCGCCTGCGAGAACCCGCACGTCGACGTCATCGGCCACCCCACGACCCGCCGGATCGGCAAACGCCCGGGCATCGACGCCGACTTCGACGCGGTCTTCGCGGCGTGCGCGCGGACGGGCACGGCCCTGGAGATCAACGCGCACCCCGAGCGGCTCGACCTGTGCGACGAGGACGTCCTGAGCGCGAAACGGTACGGCGTGAAGTTCGCGGTGAACTCCGACGCGCACGCCACCACGCATCTGCCGTACATGCGCTACGGGGTGGGGACGGCGCAGCGCGGCTGGCTGACCAAGGACGACGTCATCAACGCCTGGCCGCTGACCCGGCTGCGCCGGTTCCTGGACAGGAAGCGCACCTGACGACAGGCCCTAGTGCTCCTCGCCCGCGACGAGGAGTTCACCCACCGTCTCCGCGAGGACGGCGCGGGCCGGCGCGGGCATGCCCGCGTCGGTCACGAACCAGTCGGCCTGGTCCAGGGCCGCGAAACCGCTGAGGCCGACCACCCCCCACTTGCTGTGGTCGGCCACGACGGCGACCCGCCGTGCCGAGGCGACCAGGGCCCGGTTGGTCTGGGCCTCCATGAGGTTCGGGGTGGTCAGCCCGGCCTCCTCCGCCACTCCGTGCGCGCCGAGGACGAGCAGGTCCACGTGGAGGGAACCGATCACCAGGTCGGCGAGCGGGCCGACCAGCGCGGCCGAGGGGGTGGGGGAGCCGCCGGTGAGCAGCAGGGTGGGGGCCCCGTCCCCGCCGTCGCGGCCGGCGGCCCGCACCAGCTCCGCCACCGGAAGGGAGTTGGTGACGATCGTGAGCCGCGGGACGCCGAGCAGCCGGGCGGCGACCGCGTGCGCGGTGGTGCCGCCCGAGATCGCGACCACGCTGCCCGGTTCCACCAGGGTGGCGGCCGTGTCCGCGATGGCGGCCTTGGCGTCCCCCTCCAGATCGGCCTTGGCGTCGAATCCGGGCTCGTGCCCGCTGGCCCCGGCCGGGGCCACGGCCCCGCCGTAGACCTTCTCCACGACGCCGCGCCGGGCGAGGGCATCCAGGTCCCGCCGGACGGTCATGTCCGAGACGCCGAGCTGATCGACCAGGTCGGCCACCCGTACCGCGCCGTCGCGCCGGACCGCGTCCAGGATGAGTGCGCGTCGCTGGTGGGCCAGTTGGGCAGCCTGCTCGGCCACGGGACACTCCCGGGGATCGGCGAATCCGGTCAGAAGGTCGCAACATAGCACGGCAGTATTGTTGAAGTCTGGGGGAAATCCCGCACGACTCTGGTGGATTATGTTTGAAGATGTTTACTCTTGGCGGGTGAAGAAGACCCTGGCGAAACTCGCGGACGGCCGCGAACTGATCTACTTCGACTCCGACGAAGGCGCCGTACGCGACACGCCGCCGGACCTGCGCCCGCTCGACCGCGTGAGCAGCCACCCGGATCTGCGGCGGGACGAGGCGACCGGCGACTGGATCACGATCGCCTCCCACCGGCAGGGCCGCACCTACCACCCGCCCGCCGGCGCATGCCCGCTCTGCCCCTCCCGGGACGGCCGGCTCAGTGAGATCCCGGCCGCCGACTACGAGGTGGCCGTCTTCGAGAACCGTTTCCCCTCCCTCGCGGGCGAAGCCGGACGCTGCGAGGTCGTGTGCTTCACCCCGGAGCACGAGGCCCGGTTCGCCGACCTCACCCAGGACGCCGCCCGCCTGGTCCTGGACGCGTGGACCGACCGCACCGCCGAGCTGTCCGCGCTCCCGGGCGTGGAGCAGGTGTACTGCTTCGAGAACCGGGGGGTCGAGATCGGCGTGACGCTCTCCCACCCGCACGGCCAGATCTACGCCTTCCCCTTCGTCACGCCGCGCGCCGCCAAGATGACCGCCGCCGCGGCCGCCCACCGCGCCGCCACCGGACGCAACCTCTTCGAGGACCTCCTGTCCGGCGCCCGCGCCGCCACCGAGCGGGTGGTGACGGCCGGGGAGCACTGGACCGCCTTCGTGCCCTACGCCGCCCGCTGGCCGTACGAGGTCCACCTCTACCCACACCGCCGCGTCCCCGACCTGACCCGCCTCACCGAGGCGGAGCGGGCCGAGTTCCCGGGCATCTACCTGGACCTGCTGCGCCGGTTCGACCGGCTCTTCCCCCTGCCGGGGCAGCCGGACCGGGCGGCTCCCGCTCCGTACGTCTCGGCCTGGCACCAGGCGCCCCGCACCCAGGGCGCGGAACTGGCCCTGCACCTGGAACTGTTCACGGTCCGCCGGACCCCGGACAAGCTCAAGTTCCTCGCCGGGACGGAGTCCGGTACGGAAGCATTCATCAACGACGTGGCCCCCGAGGCGGCCGCGCGGCGACTTCGGGAGGCCCTGGCGTGAGCCGGACCGTTCAGCGGGACGACGACAGCCGGGCCCACCGGGTCGCGGACACCTTCCGGCAGCTCTTCGGCGGCGCCCCCGACGGGGTGTGGGCGGCGCCCGGCCGGGTCAACCTGATCGGCGAACACACCGACTACAACGACGGTTTCGCCCTCCCGATGGCCCTGCCGCAGACCACCCTGCTCGCCGCCCGCACCCGCACGGACGGGCGGCTGCGACTGCACAGCGCGCACGGCGGCGGCGGGACCACCGAGCTGGCGGTCGCCGAACTGGCCCCCGGCGCCGTGCCGGGCTGGGCCGGCTACCCGGCCGGCGTGGTCTGGGCACTCGCCGAGGCGGGACACCCGGTCGGGGGTGCGGACCTCCACTTCGACAGCACGGTGCCCTCCGGCGCCGGCCTCTCCTCCTCCGCCGCGCTGGAGTGCGCGGTCGCCGTCGCCTACGACGAGCTGTACGGGCTGCGGCTGCCCGGACCCGAACTGGCCCGGATCGCCCAGCGCGCGGAGAACGCCTTCGTCGGCGTCCCCTGCGGGATCATGGACCAGATGGCCTCCGTCTGCTGCACCGCCGAGGCCGCCCTCCACCTCGACGCCCGTACCCCGGAAGACCACCGGCAGGTGCCCTTCGGCCTGGAGGGCCGGGGGCTGCGCCTGCTGGTGATCGACACCCGGGTCACCCACGACCTCGGCGACGGCGCGTACGCCGCCCTGCGCGCGGGCTGCGAACGCGCGGCCGCGCTGCTCGGCCTGCCCGCCCTGCGCGACCTGCCCGCCGCGGAACTCCCGAAGGCGCTGCCCGCCCTGCCGGGGGATCTCGTGCCGCTGGTCCGCCATGTGGTGACCGAGAACGCCCGGGTCGAGGAAGCCGTAGCCCGGCTGCGGGAGGGCGACGTCGCGGCCCTCGGCCCGATCCTCACCGCCGGCCACGCCTCGCTCCGCGACGACTACCGCGTCTCCTGCCCGGAGACCGACCTCGCCGTGACCGCCGCGCTGGACGCCGGGGCACTCGGCGCCCGGATGACGGGAGGCGGCTTCGGAGGCTCGGTCATCGCACTGGTGGAGGCCGGGCGGGAGAGCGCGGTGGGCGGGGCCGTCACGGCCGCCTTCGCCGCCGCCGGCCACCGCCCCCCGCACCTCCTGGAGGTCACCCCCGCCGCGGGCGCCCGCCGCCTCGGGCCGCCGGCCGGGACGCGGTAGCCGGGGGCTGCCGGCGCGGGGGAGCCGCGGCCCCTCCCCGCCGGCACTTCTGCCCCTCCAGCCCGGTCCTCCGCGACCGGGCCGTCCGCCTGGTGGAAGCCGGCGCCACGCATTACCGTCACCGCTCCACCGCTCCACCGCTCCACCGCCCCACCGCCCCACCGATCGAGACATCGACCCTCGGAGGACTCTGTGAGAAGACCCCTGCTGCCGGCATTACTCGCCGCGGCGCTACTGCTCGGAGCGCTGGGCGCCGCCCCGGCCGCCGCGTCCACGGCCGCGTCCACGACGTCCAGGACCCCGGTGACGGCCGGCGCGCCGGCCGACCTGTCCGACTCCTGGCGCCCGCCCCTCAGCACCCGGGGCCGCTACGTCGTCGATGCCGACGGCAACCGCTTCAAGCTCAAGTCCGCGAACTGGCACGGGGCCCAGGGATCGTGGAACGGCTCCGGCGACATCGGCAACCCGGCCAACCACCACGACGGCGAGAAGGCCGACCAGATGCCGCTCGGCCTGGACCGCGCGCCGATCGCGCAGATCCTCGCCGGATTCCACGACCTCGGCATCAACAGCATCCGGCTGCCGTTCTCGAACGAGATGCTGCACGACCAGCGCCCGGTTCCCGACGCCTCGGTCGCCGCCAACCCGCACCTGCGCGGCAAGACCCCGCTCCAGGTCTTCGACGCCGTCATCGCCGCCACCACCGCCGAGGGCTTCGCGGTGATCCTCAACAACCACACCAACACCTCGCGCTTCTGCTGCGGCCTGGACGGCAACGAACGCTGGAACACCAGCCAGACCACCGCACAGTGGGAGGCCGACTGGATCGGCCTCGCCCGCCGCTACAAGGACAACAAGCGCGTCGTCGGCGCCGACCTCTACAACGAGGTCCGCCGCACCGTCACCGACGACGCCAACTGGAACTGGGGCAACGACCACGACTGGTGGGCCGCCTCCCAGCGGCTCGGCGACCGCCTCCTCACCGAGGCCAACCCCGACCTGCTGGTCATCGTCGAAGGGATCAACTGGCAAGGCATCCCGGCCGACGGGCTGCCCCACGGGCGCCCCACGCTCGAACCGGTACGCACCCTCTCGCACACCCTCGTCGCCTCCAACAAGCTGGTGTACGCGGCGCACTTCTACGGCTACACCGGGCCGAACCACACCGGCGCGACCGGCATGGGCGAGACCCACGACCCGCGCTACCAGGAACTCTCCCGCGAAGAGCTGTTCGCGACCCTGCAGCGCCAGGCGTTCTACGTCACCTCCGAAACCGGCCGCCACTTCACGGCGCCCCTGTGGATCAGCGAGTTCGGCATCGGCAGCGACGAGACCAACCCGCAGGCACGCACCTGGTTCGGCAACCTCGTGGACCACCTGATCGCCAACGACACCGACTTCGCCTACTGGCCCCTGGTCGGCTGGGCCGGACACGGCACCTGGTCGATCCTCAACTTCGACGCGACGGGCCGCCGTTCCGGCATCCTGGACGGCGGCGACTGGCGCGCCGGCGACTGGAACCGGCTCGTCACCGCGCCGCAGAAGAGCGGGCAGGTCGCCGTGTCCGACACCTGGAACATGCTCAGCCTCGACCACGCCGACGCGGTCCAGTCGGCACGCGCACGCACCCTCGGGGACTGGGACGCGGGAGCCCGCAAGGCGGCGTGCCCCGACGGGCAGCGCCTCGCCGGCGTGGCCCACCGCGACGGGCGGGGGCTGTGCACCGATGCCGGGGCCCCAGGTCTGGCAGCCGCCGGCCAGGTGCCGGTGGTGGTCAACGACGAACGCCACGTACAGCAGGGCGACTGGGCGGGCGGCTACACCAAGTACCAGTGCGGGCCCGACCAGTTCATGACCGGCTACAGCGTGCGGGGCCAGGCGGTCTCCGCGGTCCTGTGCGCCAGGGCGGGCAGGACGCTCGGGACGGCCGGCCGCACCCTCTGGTTCGACCGCGGCGACAACCGGCCGGCCGGCGGCCCGGGAGGAGAGTTCGCGTACGGCGCCTACAAGGGGCAGTGCGGAACGGACGAGTACGCCGCGGGCATCGCCTTCACCGGAGCGTGGGCCAAGGGGAAGACCCCGGACGCCCTGCTCTGCCGCAAGCTGTGACGGCCGGCGCCCGGCGACGGCGGACCGGGCCGGTCCCCGGCGCGGGGCGCCCGACCCGTCGGCGATGATGGAGGAGTCAGCAGTCCTCACCACCTGAGGGGAGCGGTCCCGCAGATGCCCACTTCCGATTCCGGCCCGCGGCCGACGACGATCGCCGATGTCGCGCGGGTCGCCGGGGTGTCGCGAACGACGGTCTCGCACGCCCTCAACGGGATCGGCAAGGTCGACCCGCGGACCCGGGAGCGCATCAAGCAGGTCGCCGCCGAGCTCGGCTACCGGCCCAACCTGCGGGCCCAGCGGCTGCGGCGCGGGCAGGCCAAGGCCATCGCGCTCGCCTCGTCCATGCCGTTCGCGGTGGCCGGAGGGCCCTCCCGGCTGGGCTTCTACATGGAGGTCGCCGCCGCGGCCGCCGAGAGCGCCCTCGTCCACGACTACGCGCTGGTCCTCGTGCCGCCCGTGATGTCCGGATCGGCCCTGTACTCCGTGGACATCGACGGGGCCATCGTCGTGGAGCCCGACGTGGAGGACGCGGCCGTGGCCGCGCTGAAGGAACGGGGCCTGCCGTACGTGGCACTCGGCAGGCCCGTGTCGCCGGACGAGGACGCCTCGTACGTCGATCTGCGCGCCGGGCTCGTAGCCGAGCTGCTGCTCGCCCACCTCCACGAGCAGGGCGTCCGGCGGCCGGCCCTGTTCATCGGCTCCGGTTCCCGGCACTCCTCGGTCGACGCGCGTGCGGCCTTCGAGCGCGTCGCCGAGGCGCACGGCTGGGAGCCGATCGTCGCGACCGCCCCCGAGTCGGGCGGCGAACAGGCAGGCTACGAGGGGTGCGCCGCCGTGCTCGCCGAGCACCCGGAGATCGACGCGGTCTGCGCGCTGGTGGACGCCTTCGCGGTGGGCGCCGTACGGGCGATCCGGGACAGCGGGCGCTCCGTCCCGGACGACGTCATGGTCGTCACCCGCTACGACGGCCTGCGCGCCCGTACCTGCGAGCCGCCGCTGACCGCCGTCGACCTGCGCCTGGACCGGGCGGCGGCCGACGCGGTGGACCTGCTGCTGGGCCGGTTGCGCGGCGACTTCACCGACACCAGGGTGGTGACGGCTCCCGAGCCGCGGGTCATCGCCCGCGCCTCCTCGCTGCGGCGCGCCGCGACGCCGTGAACCCCGCCGCCGGGTCACGGGTCCGGCGGCGGGGCGGTACGGCAGGGACGCAGCCCCTGTTCGTACGGGTCAGAGCCCGATCATGAGGACCAGCCCGGAGACCAGGGCGAAGACCAGCACGCACAGGCGCATCCGCCGCGCGTCCAGCCGGTGGTGCACCAGGCGGCTCAGCCACGCCCCCACCGCGATCGCGGGCACCAGCGCGAGCGCCCACCCGAGGTCCGCGGGATTCCCCTTCCCCGTCGCGAACAGCAGCAGCAGCGAGGCGACTTCACCGACGAGGAAACACGCGGCAACGGTGGACCGCAGCTCGGCCGGCGGCCGGTGCTGGTAGACCAGCGCCAGCGGTGGTCCGCCCACCCCCGTCGCGGTCTCCGTCAGGCCGGTCACCACGCCCGCGCCCACGAAGGCGGCGCGGCCGGGCGTGAACGCGGGCGCGGCCAGGCTCGCGACGGCCGCCAGCACGGTGGCCAGGCCCACGAACAGGCCGAGGCGCTGGTCGGGGATCAGCCAGAGCAGCGCCAGACCGGCAGGCGTGGCGGCGAGCCGCGCCGCGGTGATCCAGCCCGCGCCGCGCACGTCGAGCGAGGCCCTCTCGCGCCAGGCGACGTACACGTTGAGCGGGACCATCGCCGCCAGGACGAACACCGGGAGCAGGCCGGGATCGAGGATGCCCGCCACCGGCGCGACGATCAGGGCGAAGCCGAGTCCGCTGCTGCCCTGCACGAACGCGGCGGCGGTCACCGTGACGGCGAGCACCACGAGTGTCAGCGTGCTCACCGTGCGGCGCTCCGTTCCCGTGCCCGGGTGGAGGTGGGGTGTACGCGCGTGATGTCGGCCCGCCCCACGGTGGCGCGGGCCAGGCCGGCCGCCTGCCGTACGAGAGCGGGGCCGTCCCAGTCGACCGGCCGTCCGCACCACAGGCGCATGCGCCCCTCGACGAACACGGCGGTGATCTGGTCGCGGTTGCCGCGCCGCACCAGCTCCCAGGGCAGGTCCCAGGACAGCGCGAGCTCCGGGTTGGTGACGTCGACGAGGAGGAAGTCGGCGGCCAGGCCCTCGGCGACCGTGCCGGTCCGCGCACCGAGGCCGACGGCGTCGGCGCCGCCCCGCGCTGCGTGCTCCAGCCAGGTCCAGCCGCCGCCGCAGGACGAGTCGCCGGTGGCCAGCCCGTACGCGATCCGCTGGGCGAACTCGGCCGCCTCGGCGAGCCGGAACCCGTCGCCCCTGGTGCCGTCCGTGCCGAGACCGAAGCGGACGCCGCGTTCGGCCATGGCGGTGGCGGGCGCGACGGCATTGCCCTTCCAGGCACTGGCGACGGGGTTGTAGGCGACCGCGGTCCCGGTGTCGGCGAGCAGGGTGAGCTCGCGCGGTGTGAGGAGGGTGGCGTGCGCGGCGAGCAGCTGGGGGCCGAGCGCGCCGATCGAGTGCAGGTGCTCCAGGGGGCGCAGCCCGTGGCGTACGAGGGAGCGTTCGACGCCGGCCAGGTGCTCGTTGACGTGGATCTGGACGACGGCTCCGGCCTCGGCGGCGAGGCGGGCCGTGCCCCGTAGCGTCTCCTCGGTGGCCGCCTCGGGGACGGAGACGGCGAGCGAGGGGTGGACCAGCGGGTCGCCCGCGTAGCGCGCGAGGTGCTTCTCGGCGTCGTCCAGGACGCCGGGATCGCCGTTCTCGACGTCGTTGCAGACCAGCCCCAGCACGCACCGGATTCCGGCGTCGCGCGTGGCGGACGCGACCACGTCGATGTCGACGCCGGCGCGGGTTCCGGCGTCGGCGACGGTGGTGAAACCGCCGCGCAGGGCTTCGAAGGCGGCCAACTTGGCGGCCACGTAGGCCGATTCCTCGTCCAGCGCGCCCTCCAGCGGCACCCATACCCTGCGGAAGATCTCCGAGGGCTCCCCGAAGGCGAGCGCGGAGCCGAAGCTCTGCGTGAGGTGGTGGTGGGAGTCGACGAAGCCGGGCATCAGCAGGTGGCCGGGCAGTCGTACGGGTTCGAGGTGCGGATGCGCGCGCACCAGCTCCGCGGCGGGTCCCACCGCGCGGAAGGAGCCGTCGGCGACGACGGCCGCGTGGCCGTCGGCGGGGCCTTCGGGCAGCAGGACGGCATCCGGCAGGAGGAGGAACGGCCCCGGGCCGTCGAGGAGTTCGCGGGTGAGCTGGTTCATCGGTCGCTTTCCGTACGGGCGGTGGCCGGGCGGGCCATGGTCAGGCGGGCGGCGATGCCCGGCCTGACGTGGTGGAAGAGGATGTTGAGCACCGCGGCCACGGTCGCGCCGACGGCGACGCCGCTTTCGAGGAGGATGCGGACGTTCGGCGGGAAGCCGCCGTACACGCCGGGAACGAGGATCGGCAGCAGGCCGAGCGCGAGGGCGACCGCGCAGATGAAGGTGCTCGTGTGCTTGTCCAGGTCGGACCGGCCCAGCATCTGCACGCCGAGCACGGTGATCACCGCGAAGACGACCATCGCGGTGCCGCCGACCACGGCGGAGGGGATGACGCTGATCGCCCGGGTCACGGGCGCGAGGAACCCTATGGCGACCAGGACGAGGCCGGCCGCGGCGGTCACGAAGCGGCTGCGCACGCCGGTGACGCGGACGATGCCGATGTTCTCGCCGCTGGTGACCATGAGCGGCAGCCCGAAGAACCCGCCGAAGAGCGAGGTGAGCGCGTCGCCCCGGACGGTTTTGGGGACGGCGGTGCGCGTGTCGATCTCCTTGCCGACGGCTTCGGCGTTGATGACGGTCTGGCCGGTCGCCTCCGCCATGGAGGCGAGGCTGTAGAGCATCAGCGGCAGCGCGGCGACCAGGTTGAACTGGGGCGAGCCGAACGGCATCAGCTGCGGCAGGGTGAGCAGCCCGCCGTCGGCGGCGCGGCCGAGCTCGATGGAGCCGAGGAGCGCGGCGAGAGCGGTGCCGGCGAGGAGTCCGAGCATGACGGCGAGCTGCCGCAGGATGCCGCTGAAGAGCAGGTAGAAGGCGACGGTGAAGCCGATGGTGGCCAGGCCGAGACCGAGGTTGGCGGGGTCGGCGAAGCCCGGCTGGCCGGGGCGGCCGGTGACGAGGACCGCGCCGACCTTCACCAGGTTGACGCCCACGATGACGATCATCGTGCCGATCACGAGGGTCGGGAAGAAGGCGAGGAGCCGGGAGAAGACGGGCAGTACGACGAAGGTGAAGCCGGCGGTGAGGAGCACCGCGCCGGTGGCCGTGGGCAGGCCGTGCTGTTCGGCGATGGCGAGGAACAGGATGAGGGGCGCGCCCCCCGGCAGCATCACGAACGGCAACCGCGGCCCGAACTTCCACGGGCCGAGCGACTGGATCAGGGAGCCGACTCCGGAGAGCACGAAGGCCGCGGAGAGCAGGTTGACGGTGAGAGCGGGATCGAGGCGGAGGGTCGCGCTCATCAGGAAGATCGCCGAGATGGGGGTGGCGGCCATGACGAGGACGTGCTGGATCCCGAAGAGCAGGATCCGGCCGAGGGGGCGGGATTCGTCGACGGGGTGGGGCGTGGCGGGCGCGGGCTCCTGCTGCTGCGCACCGGGCAGGGTCTGGCGGGGACTTGACACGTTCGAGCTCCGTTCGGGCGTTGCTGCACGCTCGGATTTCAGCCGCGGTCCGGCCCTGGACGGAGAGCCAAAGCGATGAGGCCAAATCGATTTGGCCGCCAGTATCCGAGGGCCACTGCCCAGCGTCAAGGGTTCGCGCCGACGGCTCGTCCGGGCTCGTCCCGCGCACGTGCGGGGTCGACCTCGGGCGCGCCCCGGGGGACGAGTCCCTCCCGGGGCGCGCGGTTCAGGCGGCGGCGGCCGGAGCGCGGGTCGGTCGGGCGCTCACGGCCGCGGGGATTCGAGCTCCGGAAGGACCAGCCGCAACGCGGCACCCGTCAGCGCCGGATGGGCCGAACGGAAGACCTCCACCTGCGCTTCCACCGCCGTTTCGGGCAGCGCGCGCAGGAGCTTGCGCACACGGTGGAGACCCCAACCGCGATCGGGACCCCGGGTGGTCCACCCGGCCTGGAACACCCTGCGGCCCCGTGCCTCGGCCGGCAGTCCCGGACCGTTGTCCTGCACCTCGACGAGCACCTCGGGGCTCTCCTGCGACACGGAGACCTGCACCAGTCCGGTGCCACGGCCCGCCAGGGCTTCCGCGGCGTTGTCCAGCACCTCGTACAGGACGGCACGCAGCACGGGCTCGGGCACCTCCACCCACACCGACGGCGGACAGCGGAGGTCCACGTGCAGGTCCGGATACTGCTCCCGGCACCGTGCGGTCAGTTCCGCCAGGACCGTCCCGAGGTCCGCCACCTGCGGTGTCGCCCGCTCGACCAGGTCCTCGGGGGAGTGGTCGAGGAGCTCCTCGACCGCCAGGGCCGACGGCTCCTCGGTGTCGGCGCCCCGCTGCTCCGCATCGACGCGCCCGGCGTAGGACGGCACCGGCGCGAAGCGGTTGCGGTGCCAGGCCGTCCAGGCATGGGGCACCGCGGGCACGGGAGCCGTGGCCGCCGCGGTGTCGTCGGCCGCTCCGCCGAGGGCGTCGGCCCGCTGCATCTCCTCCAGCAGGGCGCCCAATTCCGTCTCGGCCGACGGACGGAGCGCGCGGACGGCTCCGCACAGCGGTACGCGCAGGGCCTCGCCCTCCTCCGCCACCGCGGGCTCCGCATCCGCGGCCAGGAGTGCGGGGCCCCGGTCGCCGCCCGGTTGGGCGGGTACGAGCAGACCGCGTTCCACGAGCATGGCCGTTCCCTGCAGAACCTCGGTCTTGGCACCCGCCCAGCCCGAGGACATCTCGGCCCACTCCCCGAGGTCCGCCCGCGCGACGAGTCCGTCCTCCGTGTCGCAGAGGGCGAGGGCCGCCCACCACGCGGCCCGGGCCGCCGGATCACCGCAGAGGGCCAGCAGTTCGGACCGCAGCGCGTGCAGGAGCGCCGGGTCCTTCCGCCAGCCCCCGGTCTCCGCCGCCCAGAGATCGGTGTGGGCGGAGCGGTCGACCACGGTCTCGGCGTAGCGGAGCATCGCCCGCAGGAGCCCCGGATCCATACCTGTGCAGTGCTCCATCGCCTGCACGGTGGGGGTTCCGCCGCCCAGCGACAGGAAGGTGATCCACCGCAGGGTTCGCCAGGCCCCGTCGGGTTCCGTACCGAGCGTCCGTCCCAGCGCGGCGGGACTGTCTCCGACCAGGGCCTCCACGGGCCACTGGCGGGCCAGGAGGCCCAGGGCGCGGGCCCCTCGGTCGGCCTTCAGCACGGCGAGCCGGAGCAGGTCGCGCAGGCTGAGCACGGCGCCGGCCGCACGGTCGCTGTAGCCCGTGGTCAGCAGGTCCGGGCCGACGGCGACATGCGGGCCGTGCGCCGCCAGCTCGGCCGGTGGCGTGGTGGTTCCCGGGTCGGCGACGTAGAGGTCGATCCGGCCCGTGGGACGGAGCCCGGAGAGGGGCTCGTCGTCGAACAGTCCGTCGAAGAAGGTGAAGAAGCCGCCCTCGATGCGGTTCGCCACGGCGCCGTCCCCCGGTCCTCCCAGGAAGCGGCCGAGCGCGTCGGCGAAGCCCTCCGCCGCATCCGGCGACGTCTCCCGGTTCAGCCGGTCGAAGGCGGCGAGCAGCCGTTCGGCGTCCTCGTCGGCCGCCTTCCACGTGGCGAACTCCGGTGGCCTGCGCATCGTCGGGTTCAGGTGGTACGCCAGGAGCGTTTCGGGAGTCCACTCCCTGTCCCACTCCGGGAGCGGCGCCAACGCCTCCGGAATGGGGGCGCCGAGCGGCTCGCGGTTCAGCAGCGCCTGGGCGGCCACCAGTTCGCCCGCCCGCAGGAGCGCCCGTACCCGGGACGCGGCGACGTCTTCGCCCGCGTGGTGGTCATCCGTCCGCGCCGCGCCGCCGGCCACCGCCTGCTCCTGTTCGGCGACGATCCGTTCCAACCGGCCGGCGAACGCCTCGATCCGCTCGCCGATCTCCCCTTCGAGCGTGGACAGCGCCGCTTCCGCGGCCGCGCTCCGCGATCGCGAGCGCTCCATCAAGGACGCCATGTCCGGAGACTCGAAGGCGACTCCGGCGGCGTTCGCGCGCCTGGCCAGCTCCGACACGCGCTGGCGCACCGACACCGCGTCGGCCTCGCGGGCCTCCTCCAGCCTGCGGGACAGCAGTTCGGCCTGGTGCCCGTCCGCCGGCGTGTCGTCGGCGAGCAGCTGCTCCGCGGCATCGTGCTCCCCCTTCTCCAGCAGGGCGTCGAAGGCCGCGCGCGGCGACACGCCCCCGACGTGGACGAGCACCGCCTCGGCGAGCAGGTCGCCGTCCAGCTCGGCCGCGTCCTCCCGGGCCGCCGCGCCGTCGTCCCGGCTCTTGTGGTCATCGGATCGGCCGTGCTCCGCCAGGGCGACCAGGACGCCGGGGTACCGGACCCGGCCGGGCCAGGTCTCCAGCAGCGCACGTGGAATACCGGTCAACTGTCTTCCCTTCCGATCACCGGCAGCGAGGCAAGAGCGCTCAGGAGAGCCATCGCCGGATGGCGGGCCGGCTCTCCCAACCCGTCGGCCTCCTCCAGGAGGGTGTGCCACGAACGGTCGAGGAGCCGCGCGAACGCGCGTTGCTCCGTGGTGAGTGCCGGGAGCAGCGCGGCTGCGGAACCCGAGGCGTCCCTCTCCGCCTCGGCCGCGGACAGCTGCGCGAGACGCCGGGCCTCGGACGTCATTTCCGCCACCCGCTGCGCATAGGCCAAGTGGTTGCTCCACTCGACCTTCATGAGGCCCAGATCGGTGGCGAGCTGGTCCATGTGGACGCGTGCGTCGAGAGCCGTGCGGGGAAGCCCGGCGGCGGTCCGCACCCGGAACTCGACGGTGGCGTCGCTGCCGGCCATGGCCAGAACACCGGCGAAGAGTCCCTCGGGTTGCCGGAACATCGCCCGGTGCATCCGTGTCCCGTCGAGGAACTTGAAATGCTGGTCGGCCCGTTCGAAGTCCTTCACCTCGGCGACGATCCGGGCCCAGCCGTTGCGGACGTCCGCCGACCGGTTCTGCTGCTCGGCCCAGGCGTTGATGTCCTGGAGCGGCACCGGTGCCCTGGTGGTGCCGAAACAGGCCGCGGCCTGCCGGGCCAGCAGGAGCCAGGCGGGCGGTACGCCGTCGGCGGTCCCGTCCCCGGGACCGGCCAGCTCCTCGCAGACCGGCAGCCCGGTGTCACCGCCGTGCAGCAGCATTTCTGCGACGGCGCCCACCAGGGCGATCGTGCGGTGCTCGCGAGGGGCGCCGGCCAGTTCCAGCGCGCTGTAGTACAGCTGCTCGCCGAGCGGACCGTGCTCCACCGGCGCCGCGACGGCGGCCAGGTGCACCGGCAGGGTCTCCACGTCTCCGAGCCGTGCGGCCAGCAGGTAGGCCTCCATGAAGGCCCGGCGCTGCCATGCGTCGTGCAGGAGCCAGCGTGCCCACCGCTGTCGTTGCGGTACGGAGCCCGTGGAACCGTGGAGCAGACCCGCGGCGTCGGCGCGCAGTCGCTCGGGCGGTGCGTCGCCGGCCGCCAGGCGGTTGTCCAGCACCGCCCAGTCGTCGGCTTCGACGGGTACCGACGAGAGGGAGGGCAACGGAGGCAGGTACTCGTGGCGGCCGGCGGCGTCACCGCCGTCACCCGTGTCCCCGAACCAGTCGGGAATGCCCAGCTCCCTGGCGAACTCGGCCGTGAACGCGGTGTTCATGATGTGCAGGCCGAGCTCGGTGGGGGCGGGCCCCCGGGCGGGGTTGACCGGCCGATTGCCCAGCGGCCGGTAGCTGCCGACGATGGTCTCGTGGTCGGAGAGCACCGCTCGGGCCCGCGCCCTGGTGTTCCGCAGCGTGCGCTCCGCGCCGAGCCGGCGGTGCAGTTCGGCGTAGCCGCGGGGGGTCCTGCGCCCGTCCTTGAGCGGCGGGTGCTGGAGGTGGATCACGACGCCCTCGTCCCGGAGGCGCCACAGCCGCTGACCGAGCGCGTCCGTACACGTTTCGGTCTCCGCGGAGTCGTCGGTGAGGGCCAGCCGCTGGGTGGCGCCGTCGACGGCGTGCTGGACCAGATCGGCGTACATGCCGTCCCAGACCGCTCTCACCACCGGCCGGCCCCGGTACACCTCCTCCACCGCCTCCACGAGCCCGTGGAGCACCCGGCCCCAGTTCGCCGCCCACCTCGTTCGGTTTCCGACCTCGTCCTCGGCCCAGGCCTCGTCCAGCTCCGGGAGGGCGACGTCACGCGGTACCGGCCCGGCGTCCATCGGCGCGTAGGTGTCCCGGCGCCTGCCGAAGTCGGCGGGCAGCAGGGCGATGCTCTGCCCCGCCTCCCAGTACGGATAGGTACGCCTCGCCCAGCTCAGCAGGTCCGTCACACACGCCGGGGGCTCGTCGGTGCCCTCGACCGGCTTCACGAGCACACCGGCTCCGGTGTTCGTCGACAGCGGGCTGCTGGACCCCACGTACGCGTACAGGTCGTCGCAGACGACCGCGGACGCCGAGCAGCTGCTGCTGCGCTGCTCCAGCAGGACGTTCTCGGGAAAGCGGGACTGGAGGTCGAACAGTGCGGTGGCGACCTTGCCCTCCAGCTTGGCGGACGGGGTGTCGCCCCACAGGAAGACGAGCGTGACACCGCGCTTCGCCGCGAGCTCCAGCGAGGGCAGGATCCCGTGCAGGGCGTCGTAGGTGATGCGCGGCACCGCCAGGACGAGTTGGTGCGTCGCCTGCTCGACCAGCTCCTTCACCACCCACTCCACGCCCGCCCCGGTGGCGACCGGCTGCACCGAACACTGCCCGCGGCGCGCCTCGGCCAGCTGGTCCAAGACCTTGGTCGCCTTGCCGAGCAGTTCCTGGTGGCGGGCGGGCAGGACTTCGCCCGGGACGGTGTCCAAACCCTCGGCCAGCCGGTCCAGATCGACCAGCAGCGAGCGCAGGCTGTCGGGCGGGACCACCTTCAGTACCTCGCGGGACAACAGCTGCTGGACGAACCTGCTGTCCGGCCGGTTGCGCACCAGCTCGCTCACCCTGGCCTGGAAGAGCTGCAGGGCCCGCGTGCCCCAGCCCTGGGGCATCTGGACGGGGGCGGCCGTGACCAGCCCGGTCGCCGGATCCCGGTTCACCACGACCTCGACCGTGTTCCAGTGGACGGCCTCGGAAGGGTTCAGCATCGGGTTGGCGAACGACACGTTCAGCACCCGCTGGCGTACCGCGTTCTCCCTGCGGTCGGTGCGGACCGCCTCGCGGACCGCGCGCAGCAGCTCGGTCTGCGGGATGTCGGTCTCGGAGATCCCCCGCGCGAGAGGCATGGCGATGGCCCCGAGGGGGACCCGGTCCATGCCCTTGCGGTGCAGCAGGACGGCCGCCGTCACCGGATCGAACAGGAACTTCCGAGTTTTCACCTTGGACGCGACGGGCCGGTCCGCAGGGCGCTCGCCGAGACCCGACTGGGCCGCCTGCGTGTTCTCCAGGGTGTTCGTGGTGAAGTCGACGGCCAGGAACCCCCTGCTCCACAGACCGTGCACCACGTCCAGCATCAGCCGGTTCGGCAGGGAGAACAGCTCGCCGAGGTCCCGTATGGTGTCGCGTCCCGCGGCAACGGCCCGCAGCACCAGGTCCTCCAGGGTGGAGGCCCCCTCCTCCGCGCCGAGTTCCATCTGCAGGGTGACGACCCGGCAGGGGATCGCGACCAGGGCGGTCTCGGTCATGGGATGTCTCGCTTTCCTGCCGTGGCGTCGAAGAGGATCTGTCCCGTCGCGGCGTCCACGCCCCTTCCGGACTCGCGGAACGCCTTGATCACCGATTGCCAGGCTTTGCCGCCGTGGCGCTCGAAGTGGGGCAGGTTGCCGACGACCACGAGGAGCTGCTGCGCCCGGGACAGCATCACGTTGACCACGTCGTCCTGAGCGGCGTGCCCCACGTTCTGCCGCGAATCCGTACCGCGCTCCGAACTGCGGACCAGGGAGACGACCACCGTCTTCGCCTGCCCGCCCTGGAAGGAGTGGACGGTGTGCACGCGCCCCTTGAGGAACCCGCGTTCCAGCTGCCGGAGCTGCTTGCGGTACGGGGTCAGTACGGCCAGCTTCCTCGGGTCGCTCTGGGTGTCGAGCCCCAGCTTCCGGACCAGCTCCTCGACCAGGTCCACCTCTCCGGGGTTCGACCAGTACCCGATGTCCTCACACCCCGGGCGCTCGGAGGTGTCCAGCCAGACCAAGGGGGCGTCCCGCACGTATTCGGGCTTGGTGGCGGAGTGGAACTCCTCGGTCTCCGGGTCGGTTTCGAGGAAGGTGCCGCCCTTGCCGTCCGGATAGAAGGTCCGCGCGAAGGGCTTGGCGATGGAGGGGTGCATGCGGAACTGCGTGTCGAGGGTGTCCACCGGGAACGCGGGCTCGGCGCGCTGGGTCGCGAGCCGGTCCTCGAAGAACCGGCCGAACATCTGGATGAAGCGCAGGTAGCTCTCACGCGCCGCGTAGTGCAGCTTGATGCGCTCGTCCGGGTGTTGCGCCAGTCGGTCCAGGAACGTCTTGATGTCCTGGGCCCGGTGGGGGCCGAGCTGCAGGTGGTCACCCACGAGGGTCCACCGCACACCGAGGACCAGCGGCATGATGATCTCGGTCGGCCAGGCCTTGGCCGCCTCCTCGATGATCACCCAGTCGAAGACGTCGGACGGATCCCGTACCTCGTCGGTCAGCGTGCCCGCGATCGAGCACGTCGCCAGCACGATGTCGGCGCTCGCCCGGATGCGTTCGGTCAACTCGAACATGTTCGCCTGGGCGACATCGGCCCACCGCAGCATCACGGCCTTCTCCGACGGGTTGCGGGCCCCGCTCTGGCCGTCCGCGACCCGCTTCTGGATGCGCGCGACCAGATCCGCGGCGAGCGCCTCGGCGGTGAAGGGGCGCAACTCCTCCGGCAGGTCGTGGGCGTCCTTCCGGCGGGGCAGCTCCCTGAGCATCAGCACCGCTTGTTTGTCGATCGCCGGCCGGAGCAACTCCAGGCACTTCCCCGCCAACTGGTCCAGCGCGTCGTTCGACTGCGCGCTCACCAGCACCCGGGCGCCGTGCTCCGTCCTGAGGAACTCCCGCAAGGCGTGGGACACCACGGTGCTCTTTCCCGTGCCGGGCGGCCCCTGCAGGGCGTAGAAGGGATGGAGCCGCAGCATGTCCGCGATGACCCGGTCGGCCTTGCCCCGCAGACGCTTCTCGCCGGGCGGCGCCGGAATGGGCAGCGTCGTGTCCCGCCGGCCGTGCAACTCGATCGACGCGGGCGTGTGCAGGATGCGCGCCAGGCCCTTCTTCTGGCGCAGCGACCCCAATCCCCGTGCCTCCCGCCGCAGTTGGACCTCCGTGCCGTGATCCTCCTGCGGCCTGAGCCACCCCGTGGTGGGAATCTCCTTTCCCGGTGCCACCTCGACGACGATCGACGCCGCGTCGAGGCGCGCCCTCACCCGGACGTCGACCGTGTCGCCGCCGAAGTACGGGCTGGGCCGGTCGTGCACCACGGAGATCACCGCCTGGTCGCTCTCGGCGAGCAGCCCCCTCACGAAGTCGCCGAGGGCCGGCCGGCGCCGGTCATCGGCGCAGTAGGCGGTGAGCAGTTCGTCCCCGTGCAGCCACCTGCGTTCCCTGGCGCTGTCCTGCGTCAGTACGAGACGGCCGTCGTCCGCTTCGCTGAGCGTGTACGGATACTGGCGGGACCGGAGCAGCACGCCCTGGTAGTCCAGCATGAAGGAGACGGCCCGCAGCATCTCCTGGACATCGGCGCTCTGCGTGCTCTGCTCGGTGCTCCGGACGGTGTCGGTCAGCTCCTTCCACGACGGACGGTCCCTCTGCTCGTCGTCCAGCGGCTGCCCCAGCCGGAAGGGCACCAGGTCCACCTTGCCGATGCGCCGTTTCGGCTTGACCGTCAGGATCTCGGACGCGAAGCGTTTGTCCACGAGGTACTTGATGACCAGGGTGTCGTCGCGCGTCACCTTGCGGCGGCCCATCGCGTCGATGTCGAACAGGAACGCACAGAACCACACGGCCTGCTGACCGATGAGCACCCATTCCGCATCGCCGAGCGAGCGGGGATCACCGTCGACGAAGCCGACCGCCCCGCCGTGCCAGTGGACGAGCTCGGCCTCGCGCAGCTCCTCCCCCAGGAAGGCCTCGAGTTCCTGACAGCCCTGAGGGGTGTCGGGGCTGTGGTCCGTCCAGCCCCGGCTCATGTGGATCGTCACCACGGACTGGTCGGGCATGAAGGCCAGCAGTCGCGGCTTGCCGCCGCTCGGCGCCGGCTCCAGGGCCAGGCAGATCTGCGACCAGTCGCGCTGCAGGGCCGCCGAGGCCTCGAAGGACGAACTGCGCTGGGTGGGCGACGGGTCGATCATGCCGAGCAGCGCCTTGCGCAACGGCCGGGGAAGCTTGAAGGAGAGATCGAGGGTACGACGCATCGCGCCGTGCAGGCGCGCGAGGGCCTCGGG
Source organism: Streptomyces sp. NPDC059989 (assembly GCF_042736975.1). Taxonomy (NCBI): domain Bacteria; kingdom Bacillati; phylum Actinomycetota; class Actinomycetes; order Kitasatosporales; family Streptomycetaceae; genus Streptomyces; species Streptomyces sp. NPDC059989. The sequence continues at coordinate 38,903 of NZ_JBHWUO010000010.1, read as the reverse complement.
CAGGTCGTCGGCCTCCGCACGCTCGACCATGGCGCATTCGTCGGGCAGCAGGTCCAGCAGGGAACCGACGAACAGCTCCCACCCCAGGACGCCGAGGCCGAAGACGTCGGTGCTTCCGTGGTCCAGGTGGCGCAGCCGCACGTCGCAGAAGACGGAGGGGTGGTTCTCCGGCGCCAGATAGGCCAGGTGATGGGCCTTGGTGACACCGGGCGGAGGCGTGAGGAACAACGCCCTCAACGCCTCGTCGTACGTGGCCTTCCCGCTCGGGCCGTGGACCGACTGGAGCAGGTTGTTGAGCAGGGCACTGAGCTCGAACCGCGCCAGAGCCAGCGTCGTGCGCGCGGGATTGTCCGGCTTCGGGTTGACCCGGACGGCGGCCAGGGTCAGGTTCCGGTGCACGATCCGCGTTCCGTGCAGCTGGTTCAGTGCGTCCGCCAGGAGGCCGAACTGCTCGAAAGCCACCACGGGTTGCTGCACGGCCCACTCGTTCACCACGGACCGCCAGTCCGCGGCGAGCGGCTTCCCCTCGAGACGGGTCATGATGAAGGCGACCCGGAAGGTGGGGTCGAACCTGCCCTCCACGATCTCCGGCAGCGCCGGATGGCCGAGCATCTTCAGCCGCAGAAGGTTGCGCACCTCGTGGTCCCAGAGGTCTCCGCCCACCTGGTCGACGTGGAGGAACAGTGTTACTTCGCGTACGTCCGTGCCGTGGGCGAGGTTGCGCAGCACGAAGTGGATCAACCGGCCCTTGATCAGCTCCTGGTAGTCGCCCACGAGCCCATATCGACCGTGCCGTGGCTGTTTTCCCGTGAACAGGTCGTCCAACAGGTCCTTGATGCGCCTGGGTGGCAGTTCGTCATCCATGTGTCTCCTTGCTTCCTCCACCGTCGCCGGCCCGCGCGACGGAATCGAGCCTGAGCACCACCACACCGTCGTCGGTGGCGACGGCGAGCCGTCCCGACGAGATCGGTGTGAGCCGGACGCACGGCGACCCCAGGGGGATGCGCCGCACGGGCCGCCAGCCGGACGCGGGTTCCTCCCGCCAGACCACGACGGTGCCTTCGCGCCCGGCGGTCGCCCGCGTGCGGGCCGGTCGGGACAGGCCGGCCGGCCCGTCGAGCGCCACGCAGTCGACGACGGACCCCGCGTGCTGATCGACGGCCCCGTCAGGCAGGGGCGCCCGTTCCGCAGCGGCGTCGGCGGATCCGTCGGAGGGCGCCGGCAGCTCCAGCAGGGCGCCGTCCGCCGCGCGCAGGACCCGCACGGTCCTGGTTCCGGCGCACTCCTCGGTCACCACCAGCGTCTCCGTGCCGTCCGCCAGGACGTGCCGGCGCATGTCGTCGACCCAGGACGCGCGGACCACCGGGGCGCCTTCCGTACGCGCCGCGGCCGCGGGGTCCCAGAAGTGGACCCTGGAATCGCGCTCCGCCGCCGTTACCAGGATGCTTCCGCCCTCGGGCCCGCGCAGGACGCCGATCGCCTTGATCGGCCGGCTCCCGGTCGAGGTCTCCAGGAGCGCCGGATGCCCGGGGGCGGCGGTCGGGCCGACGATCCGCACCGTGCCCTGCCTGTCGCCGACCACCGGGACCCCGTCCTGCCCGGTGGCCGGCAGCGCGGCGAGGACGGGATCGGCACCGCTGCGCGCTTCGGGCACGCGTCCCTCCGTATCGGCGAGGATCGTGGGACGGTCGCCGCCGGTGTGTACACGCCATTGCGCGAGCCGGCCGTCCTCCGAGACGGTGACCAGCCGGTGCGGCCCCGTCGGTCCCGGGACGCCCACGAGTCCGGCCAATGCCGTGTGCGAGTGCGAGTCGTGGACGAGCACGGGCACCGCTCCGTCGACCTTCCACAGCGCCAGCACCCCGGACTGCTGGGCCGTCACGACGAGGGGAGCGCCGTCCGGTCCCGGTACGTGCACCAGCCCCACCACGTCGCGGGAGGACACCGCCTCGGCGGCCGACGACAGTGCTCCGTCCGGGCCGAGGAGCGCGAGATAGCCGGACTCGCCCCCGACGACGAACCGGCGGGACCCGTCGGGCAGTGCCGCGATGACCCGGACCATCTCGGTGCACGCCGCGCGCCGCGGTTCGGGACGGTCAGCTCCGGCGTCGGCGTCGGCGTCGGCGTCGGCGTCGGCGCCTGCGTCTGCGTCTGCGTCTGCGCCTGCGTCCGCGTAGCCGTCGGTGTCTGCGTCGGTGTCCCAGAGGTGAACCGTCCGGTCCTCGTGGGCGACGGCCAACAGGCCGGGCCCGACGCTCCCGACGCCGGCCTCCCGGCGCACCGGACCGAGCGCGGCGAGCGCGGTCACCGGGCTGTCGTACCCGCTCAGCAGCATGGTGGGGTGGTGGTCCCGCCACGGTTCCCACACCATCACCGACCCGTCGAGCGAGCCGGTCACCAGCCAAGGGGCATCGGCGCGCGCGACCAGTGCGGTGATCGCGGTGGGGGAGCCCCCGAGTTGCAGGTGCAGCGGCACCCGGCGCAACCGGCCCCAGGCCACCTCCCAGCCCGCGCCGGGACCCGCGGCGTGCAGCAGGCCCGCGGCCCGCAGCCCGCCGAGCTGGCGCAGCCCCGGCCGGTCGCCCGGCTCCGCTTCCTTGATCAGGTGGGCCGATGCGACCGTGCCCAGGATCTCGATGGGCAGATCGATGGGAGAGGTACCCGTACCCCGCCCCGGAGTGAGCGCCGGCGTGCTCAACGAGGCCGGCGGCAGCCGGTCCACGACACCGGGACGGGCGGCCAGCGCAGCCCAGCCGGAGGCGCCGCAGTCCGCCGCGTACTCGGCGAGCCGGGCGGCCAGATGAGGACTGAGCGGCTGCCCGGACCGGGCCTGCGCCGCCGCGAGTTCCAGCAGGGCGATGAGCATGGCGTGCCTGCGGTCCTGCATGCCGTCCGCGAGCAGCTGCTCGGCGTAGGTGCGGTGCGCCAGCCGGTACACGCTGCGCCGGTCCTCCCCGTCCAGCAGGACGTAGGCGGCGGCCCGGCTGAGGAAGAGCTCCAGCTGCTCGTCGTCGAAGGGACCGTCGGTTCCCGCGATCCCCGCGGCGGCGTGCGCCCAGATGCCGTCCGCCAGCGGCAGCCCGCGTCCGTGCGCGTAGGCCAGTGCCCGCAGGAGCGGCTCCGCCGTGGGGAGTCCGGCCGTGATCCGCTTCACGGCGGCCGCGAAGAGGCCGCTCTGGTCGCGGTCCAGCATCTCGGCGAGGGCGCTCCGGCCGTCGGGGCCGGGGGAGAGCACCGTCGGCCGCTGCTCGATCTCCTGGACCACCAGTGCTGCCTGGAGGAACTGCCAGGACCCCTCCCGCACGTGGGCTTCCACGGCGTCCGCCACGGTGCCGGTGACCGTCTCGTGCCAGGTGGCATCACCGGCGGGGTGTTCCCGCAGGATGTCGCGGACCTTGCCCCGCGCGTAGTCGCGGGCCGCCGCCGGATCCCGTTCGAGGACCAGGACGCGGGCGTGCCCGGATGCCGCGCCGAGCACCTCCGGCAGTTCGAGGTGCCCGCTCCCGTCCGCCGGCCGGTGCTCGCCCGGAGCGGTGGCGAACGGGGTCGGCCGGGTACCGATGAGCAGCCGTACCCCCGGAACCGTCGTCAGTTCCCGTAACAGGGCGGCGATACGGAAGGGGTCCCTGGCCTCGTCGAGGGCGTCGGCGACGATCAGCGCCCGCGTCGGCGTCGGCGCCGCCGGGATGTCGTCGGCGTCGGAGTCCCGGGTGAGCTCGGCCAGCCGCCGGCGTACGCGGTCGAGCGCCGCGTCGTCCCCGTCGAGGTCGTCCCGCCCGGGCCCCTCGGATATCGCGTCGAGCTTCTCGGCCAGCTGCCGGACGACATCGGCGGGCGTGTTCCCCGTCAGCGGCAGCACCGCGACGATCGGTGGGGGCGGCGGGTCTGCGGCCTGCGCCGCCTCGGCCGGACCCCTGCCCGGCCCGTCCGGGCCGCGCCGGGTCCACCGCTGCAGAGTCTCCCCCAGGAGCGCGGACTTGCCCGCGCCAGGTTCGCCGGTGACGGCGAGCACGGCTGCTCCGGCGGCATCGGCGCACCATGCGGCGATGGCCCGCAGATGCGCTGCTCGGCCGGTGAAATCGGAGACCACCTCAAGGAACCCCACCTTCTCCGGAACCGGCCGGCGCGGCCATGCCTCGGGCGCGTTGTCGTACCGGCTCTGCTGCCGCCACAGGTCGGCCACCGTGGTCGCCCCGGTGAGCGGCACCCGGTCGCGGAGGGCGAGACGGAGCTCGGCACCCGTCTCGTCGCCCACGAGCTCGGCGTAGCAGCGGTGGCTCTTGAAGTGGCCCTGCAGATCCCGGAGGGTGAAGTCGTCGTGGGAGGTCTTCGGGGTCAGGTACCTCTCCAGCAGATCGCGGAACGTGCCCAGGTAGCCCTGGGCCGCCGCCTTGCCCGTGGCGATCACCAGCAAGGAGCGCGTCCGTTCCTTCCCCGTGCCGTTGAACCTGCCGGCCACGTCCTGTGCGAAGTTTTCCGAGTTGCACGCCTCCAGCACGACCAGTGCCCAGTGGCTGTCGTCCTGCTCGCGCCTGAGCTGCTCGGCATGGACGTAGTGGGCGACCATGTCGGGGGTCACCCGGGCGTTGCCGCGCTCCTTGGACCCCGGCACCAGCAACACCGACCCCATCCTCACCGCCCGACCGTGACCGAACCACAACAGCGCGGTGGGGCGGGACGAGCCGTCGCCGCCGTGCTCGCCGGCCCAGTGCGCCAGCGACTCGTCGGCGTCGGTCAGGGACCGCACGGCGTCGCCGGCCAAGGGGGGAACGACGCTCTCCCCGCCCAGCCGCCGGAGCACGGCCGCGGTACGCTCGGCCTCGCCGACCGTGTCCGCGTCCGGGAAGCCGGTTATCGGCCCCACCGCAAGTGCGTGCACCGCGAACGTGTCCGCGACATCGGCCTTCGTTCCGTCGAATTCCGAGGTCATCGCGTCAGGCTTGCCGCTCCGCTGCCAAGACGAGTACGAGCCGTGTCACCGGCTCCTTGCCGCCGACGACCTCGAACTCGTACAGCCCCGGCTGGGTGGCGACACAGGTCGCCGCGAGCCTTCCGTCCTCGCCGGGCACCGGCTTCAGCTCCGGGTACAGGACGTCGCCGAGCCCGCTGACCTCCTTGGCGGTGCAGCTCAGCCCGAAGTCCCCGTCCCAGCCGGACACCTCGATGGTGAAGGGGGCGCCGGGCTCGACCCATTCCGGTGCGTCCAGATCGAACGTCCCGTCGCCGAGCATGGCCCCGAGCTCATCGGGGTGACGCAGGCCGCGCAGCATTCCGCACGCGTGGTCGATGACGGTGCGGCTGCGGGCGAGGGCGCCGTGCTCCTGGTAGACCGGCACCGGCCTCTCACCGGCACCCGGCAGATGCGCGGCGAACTGGTACACCGTGCCGTCGCCCTTGCGGTTCTCCCTGCGGGGCCGGCCGTCGGGGTGGAACAGCACGCGGTGGTCGCCGGGATCCCGATCGAGGATCGCCTCCATGCCCACGGCGGTGTCCCCCGCCATGTGATAGCTCTGCAGGGTGCGCTTGCCGAGGCCGACCACCATGCTGTGTTCGGGCAGGGTGATGCCCGCTCTGCCGTCCCGCCTGCGCAAGGAGTCCTCGACCAGATCGCGCCGGCCGCCCAGCGCCACCAGGTCGGCGGCGGTCGGCACCCGCGAGTCGGTGCCGAGGTCGAGCGCCCGGTAGGAGGGGAGCAGGTCGTACACGCCCGGCATCGTGCGTGCCGCGTCGCGCAGGACGGTTCGGGGCAGGGGGAGCGGTGCGCCCTTGCCGGAGTTGAGCATGACGGCCGCGTTCACCGATCCGGAGAAGGGGGTGCCGACGGTCATCACGGCCCGGATGTCGGGTCGGAGCCCGCCGCTGTGCACGAGTTCACGTACGAGGAGCCCGCCCATGGAGTGGGCGACGAAGACCAGCCGGGCCGGCCCGGCCTCGGGGTGCCGGTCGAGGTAGTGGCGGTGGGCGGCGTGTTGGCGCCAGGCTTCGAGGTGGCGCCGGGCCTGCCCGGCGAGCAAGCCTCCGTTGTGTTCGACCGAGAGCCGCCAGTCGTACGGGAACGGGAGGACCGCGCTGCGGTGTACGGCCGCGCGGCGCAACTCGCTGACGAGCTCGTTGTAGGGCTGCGCCGAGCCGAACCCCGGCATCCACTCGGCGACGTTCAGCACGCCGGTGGGCTCGATCCGCCCCGTACGCCCGGCGCGCTCCGCTTCGGTGAGGCCGAGCGCGCGGAGACGGCCCGCGTGCATGCGGGCGGTGTACTCGAAGAGGCGCCCGATTCCCCACAGTTGTTTGCCGCTCTCGACATCCTTGAGGGCGCTGCCCATGATGCCCGGCACGATGATCACGGCGTCGTGGAGACGCCGCTCGGGCGCCCGTAACCTGCTCATGCTCCACACCCTTCGAGCCCAGCCGCATGCTGCCCCCCTCGCGTCACTCCCGCGATGGCGGCCACGAGGCTAACACGGGGGATTGTGACGGACGCCACGCTTCGCACAGGCGGCAATGAGCCTCTTGGAGCACGGCAGTTCTCGGCCGCGCCCCCGTGCGCCCTGGTGCGTGGGGCGGCCTTCCGCTTCGAGGATCCGGGTGTCCCCGTTCGGGTGACGCCGCAGGCCGCCGGAGTCGGGCAGAGCCCCAGCTCGCATCGATTCTTCACCGCGTTCCGATACCAGCGGTGCGTGCTCCGTCCGCGTGACCACTCGGAATCATGCGGCGATGGTGTCGGCGGGCGTACGGACAGCCGGGCGGCGCCGGTCGGCGGACCGGTCGGCGGCCGGTCGGGTGGCAAGGGAAGGAAGACACTTGATGCGACGGGGTTTGCCGCCGGGCGCCGTGATCGGGCCGCCACGTGTTCCGGCCGGGCGGCCCGCAGGAGCAGCGCCGTGATCCCGGCGCAGCCCCGGCAGGCGGCCCGGGACGTGCAGGTCGTGGTCGTCGGGGCGGGGTTCTCCGGTCTCGGTGCCGCGGTCCGGCTGCGGCAGGCCGGGTTCCGCGACGTGGTCGTACTGGAGAAGGCGCCACAACTCGGCGGCACCTGGCGGGAGAACACCTACCCGGGCTGCGCCTGCGACGTGCCCTCGACGCTCTACAGCTACTCCTTCACCCCGGACACCGTCTGGAGCAGGGTCTTCGCCGGACAGCGGGAGATCCATGCCTACTTGCGGACCACGGCCGAACGCTTCGGACTCGGCGACGTGCTGCGCTGCGGAGTGGACGTGCGCGGCGCCCGTTGGGATCCGGCGGCCGCGCGCTGGCGGCTGGAGACCAGCGACGGGCCCTACAGCGCGGCGGTACTGGTCATGGCCACCGGGCCCTGGCACGTGCCGCGACGCCTCGACGTCCCCGGGATCGAGAACTTCGACGGGCCCGTGATCCACACCGCCCGGTGGGACCACGGCGTCGACCTCACCGGACGCCGGGTGACCGTGGTCGGCAGCGGCGCCTCCGCCGTCCAGGTCGTCCCGGCCATCGAGGCCCGGGCGGCGGCCGTACACCTCTTCCAGCGGACCGCCCCGTGGGTGCTGCCCAAGCCGGACCTGCCGGTACCCGCGGCGTTCAACCGGTGCCTGGACCGCTTACCCGGTGCCCGCAGCGCCTTGCGCGCCGGCCAGTACGCACTGCAGGAGGGCTTCGGCTACGCCTTCCGCCACCCGCCCGTCGCCCGCCTCCTGGAGGCCGGTGCCCGCGCACACCTGCGGCTCGCCGTCCGCGACCCGGAGCTGCGCCGGGCCCTCACGCCCGACTACCGGTTGGGCTGCAAGCGCCTGCTGACCTCCAGCACCTTCTACCCCGCGCTGGCCCGGCCGCACGTCCGCCTGCACCCCACGGCCGTGACCGCCGTACGCGGCAACGAGGTGGTCGGCGCCGACGGCACCACGGTCCGGACCGACGTCCTGATCGAGGCGACGGGCTTCCGCGTGGGGGAGCTGCCGTTGGCCGGGAGCCTGCACGGCACGGACGGGCGGACCCTCGACGAAGCCTGGGGCGGTGAACCCCAGGCGTATCTCGGCACCACCGTCAGCGGCTTTCCCAACCTCTTCCTGCTCCTGGGGCCGAACCTGCTCGGCGGCTCCACCTCCGCCATCACCGTCCTCGAAGCCCAACTGACCTACCTCACCGAGGCCTTGGCCCACCTGGACCGCAGCGGTCACCGAGCCATGCACGTCCGGCCGGCTGCGCAGGCCGCACACAACGCCGGGGTGCAGGAGGCGCTGGCGAACACGGTGTACAACGCGGGCGGCTGCACCAGCTACTACTTCAGCGCGGGAGGACGGAACACCTTCGCCTGGCCCTGGTCCACCGGGCGCCTCGTCCGCCGACTGAGCAGCTTCGACCCCGGCGCCTACTCCTCGGACGCCCCGGTCCGTCCCCTCTCCCTGCCCGCCCAGACAAGGCCCCAGCACGATGACGCCACCGCCACCGCCACCGCCCCCGTGACCGGAGAACAGCCATGACGCGACGCCCGAACGCGGGGAGCCGCTCCGTGCGTGTGCACGTGTTCGGACCACCCGGTAACGTCGATTACGTACGTTCCGCCCATACCGCCGCGGCATCGCCCGGAGGGCAGCCGTCGATCGGCAGAGGAACGGGATCACATGGCAGAGCACAGCTACCGCAACGGGACGGCAGTTGCCGGGGCCGGTCTGGCCCTCCTGGCAGCACTCGGCCCGACCTCGGCGGGCGCCGCCCAGCGGAATGCCGATACCGGTCCTGCCGCCGGGCCCGGTACGGCCGTCGCGTCACGCTTCGTGCCCGGTCCCTGCCCCAGACCGCCTGAGCCGATCGAAGCGCTGGCCACCGCCCGGTGCGGATTCCTGGAGGTCCCCGAGAACCGTGCCCGCCCCGGCGGCCGGACCATCCGGCTGGCCGTGGCGGTGATCCCGGCCACCTCGGCGAAGCCCGCCCAGGACCCCGTGGTGTTCATGGCGGGTGGCCCCGGTGGCGAGGTGTTCGATGACATCCCGTTCCTGGTCTCCTCCGGCCTGAACCGGGATCGCGAACTGATCGTCATGGCCCAGCGCGGCAATCTCTACGACAAGCCCAACCTCGCCTGCCCGGAGCTGGACCGCGTCTACGCCACGTCCGTCGGGCTCCCCTCCTACGCACCGCAGACGGAGCGGCTCACGCTCGACGCGGTGAAGCAGTGCCGGGCCCGCCTGACGGCCGACGGAACCGACCTGAGCGCCTACAACAGCACCGAGAACGCCGCCGACTTCGCCGACCTGCGCACGGCCCTCGGCATCAAGGAGTGGAACGTCTACGGCCACTCCTACGGCAGCAACCTGGCCCTGACCTACCTGCGCCTGCACCCCCAGGGGATCCGCGCGGTGGCCGTCGACTCCATCGCCCCTTCGCAGGACGTCTCCCTGCCCTTCGCCTGGGCCGGCGCCCGGGAGGGCCTCGAGAACCTGTACAAGGCCTGCGCGGCGGAGCCGGCCTGTAAGAGCCGCTTCCCGGACATCGAGCGCACGCTGAACGAGCAGGTGCGCAAGCTGGAAGCCCAGCCGCTGACGCTGGACGTCCGGCCGCCGCAGGGCGGAGACCCGGTGAAGGTCGTCCTCGACGGTGGCGCGCTGGTGAACCTGCTGGTGGCCAAGGCGATTCCGTTCGCCGAGGTCCCGGCGGCGATCGAGGAACTCGGCCGCGGCAACCCGCAGCGCTTCGCCCGGGCCCGCGCCGCCGGATCGGTCCCGAGCCTCGGTCAGTCCGCCCACGGCCTGACGAATTCGGTGGTGTGCGCCGAGTGGGTGCCGGACCACTCGGCGTCCGACGTGCTGAACGCGGGCCGCAAGGCGTTCCCCGACTGGCCGGACCAGGTCCTGGCCCAGGCGCCCCAACTGGCCTTCCAGGAGCAGGTGTGCCGTGTCTGGAACGTCCCGGACCGCACCGCCACGATGCGGGTGGCGCCCGTCAGCTCGGTGCCGACGCTGTTCATCAACGGGACGGGCGACATGAAGACCGGGGCGAGCTGGGCGCAGAAGACGGCCCGTGCGCTGCCCCGCTCGACCACCGTGCAGGTCCCCGGCATCGGGCACTGGGTGGTCCCGCAGTCGCCCTGCGCCCAGAAGGTGCTGGCATCCTTCCTCGCCCGTCCGACCGCGCCCGACACCGGCTGCGTCGCGGGCCTCAAGTGGGAACCGTTCACGATCACCCCGAAGTGACCGGGAGGGCACATGCCACGCCCACACGTACGACGGCTGCGCACCAGATCGGCCGCGGCGCCGACCGGAATCCTCATGGCCGCGGTCGTACTGGCCGGTGTCGCACACCCGCAGGCATACGCGACCGGCGACGACCGCGAGAAGCGCAGCGCGGACGTGCTCCAAAAGCTGGTGCCTTCTCCCGACGGCCCGGGCTGTGCGGCAGCCGTCGGCATACGCGGAAGCGTCGTCTGGGAGGCGGGGAGGGGGAAGGCCGATCTGACGACCGGGCGCGCCATCACCTCGAAGACGGTCTTCGACATGGCGTCCAACTCCAAGCAATTCACCGCGGACGCCGTCCTCTTGCTGGCCGGGCGGCACCAACTCGCGCTGGACGACCCCCTGTCCGACTTCCTCGACCATCCGCCCGCCTGGACGCGGGACGTCACGCTGGGCGACCTGATGCGTCACACCAGCGGCATCACCGACTACCAGGACCTGCTGGAGGCCAAGGGCATCGAGCTGACGGATCCGGCAGGCCAGAAGGAAGCGATCGCGGCCATCCTCGCCTCACAGCCGGAAGATCCGCCGGGCAAGCGCTTCTCGTACTCCAACTCCAACTACGTCCTCCTGGCGCATGTCGTCGAGAGGGTCACGGGCAAGCCGTTCCCGACCTTCCTGCAAGAGGAATTCTTCATCCCACTGCACCTGCGCATGACGTTGTCCCCGGCAGTGGACGTTCCCGGCAAGGCGAAGTCGTACGACGAGAAGGACGGCTCCTTCACTCCCAATTCCTCCCCCTGGAAGCAGTACGGTGACGGGTCCGTCCACACCACCCCCGGGGAATTCGTCCGCTGGGCCGACAATTACCGCACCGGTCGCATCGGTGGAACGGAACTGCTCACCGGGGTCACGGACGAAGCGGTGAGCGTGGGCGACGTCCTACGGCAGCGCGGGATAGAGGAAGGGCGGTACGGGGCCGGAATCCTCCTCCTCCCCGACAAGAGCCTGGTGCACCGCGGCGACTGGGAGGGATTCCACAGCACCTTCAAGGTGAGCCCGGACCGCAACACTGCCGTGACCGTCGCGTGCAACACGGATTCACCCGACAATTTCCGCGCGGCCAACCAATTGCTGGACATCTGGACCAAATGACGGGTGGCTGTCACCCGCCCTTCGGCGCCCGGGACAGCTGACCGGGCAAGCGAATCGTTGTAAGCTCCGGAGACCGCCCTTGACCTGCGGAAAGCAGGCAGGGAGCAGACATTCCGGGAGTTTCCACATGCTTCGTACCATGTTCAAGTCCAAGATCCACCGGGCCACCGTCACGCAGGCCGACCTGCACTACGTCGGGTCCGTGACCATCGACGCCGATCTGCTGGACGCCGCCGATCTGCTGCCCGGGGAGCTGGTCCACATCGTGGACATCACCAACGGGGCACGGCTGGAGACCTACGTCATCGAGGGGGAGCGGGGGTCGGGGGTCATCGGGATCAACGGGGCCGCCGCGCATCTGGTGCACCCCGGGGACCTGGTCATCCTCATCAGCTACGCGCAGGTCGAGGACGCCGAGGCGCGGGTGCTGAAGCCCCGCGTCGTGCACGTCGACGGGGACAATCGGATCGTCGAACTGGGCGCGGATCCCTCCGCCCCGGTGCCGGGTACGGATCAGGAGCGCAGCCCCCACGCGGTGGCTGTCTGAGGGGAGTCGGGGACCATGGCGATCGAGTTCACGGACGACCGCAAGGCCGGGCGGCTGCTGGCCGTCGAGGACGGGGCGGTGGTCGGGTTCATCGCGTACTTCGTGCTCGCCGCCGCGCCGCACGCGCTGGTGGCCGTGCACACCGTCGTCGAGCCGGGGCACGAAGGCCGGGGCATCGCCGGGGGGCTGGTGAAGACCTTCTACGGGATCGCGGCCGGCGAGGGCGTGCCCGTGGTTCCGCTCTGCCCGTACGCCGCGAGCTGGGCCGCCAAACATCCCGACCAGGCGCCCGAGGCGCCGGCCGAGGTCGTGGCCGCGGCGAAGGCGCAGCTCGACACCGACTCGGACCTGTGGTGAGCGGCGCGCGGCTGGTCCTGCTGCACACCTCACCCGCGCACGTTCCGGTCTTCGACGCGCTGAGGGACCGGTACCACCCGGGGGCCGTGCTGCGGCACCTGGTGGTTCCGGAGCTGCTGGAGCGGGCCCGCGTCGAAGGGCCGGAGGCGGTGGCTCCGGCCCTGCTGGAGGTGCTCGCCGGCGCGGGGGCCGGCCAGGCGCCCGTACTGGTCACCTGTTCGACGATCGGGGCGACCGCGGAGGCCCTGGCTCCGGAGCTCGGCGTCCCGGTGGTGCGCGTGGACCGGCCGATGGCGGCCGCCGCGGTGGCCGCCGGCGCGCGGATCGCCGTACTGGCCACCGTGGAGTCGACCCTCGCCCCGACCTGTGAGCTGCTGGCCGAGGAGGCCGGCGAGCGGCCGGTGACGATCCGCGGGCACCTGGTCGCCGGGGCCTGGGAGCGCTTCGCGGCGGGGGACGTCGCCGGGAACCTCGCCCTGGTGGCCGCTGCCGCCGACGCCGTCACCGACGCCGACGTCATCGTGCTGGCCCAGGCCTCCATGGCCGGCGCCGCGGATCTCGTCACGACCCGGATCCCGGTGCTGTCCAGCCCGGCCCCGGGCCTGGCCGCCGCCCTGGGGTAGGGGACGGGGCCAGGTGGGGGACTCGTAGGGGCATTCCCGTCGAAAGCGCGGGAAAATGGGTCGCATGGTGCGAAGAGTCGATGAGACGCAGCCGCCGGTACCCGAACCCGAGCCGTTCCCGGACCCCGGGCCGATCCCGCGCCCCGTGCCGCCCGTGCCCGGCCCCGTCCCGGAGCCGGACCCGGTGCCCGCGCCGCCAGGGCCCGCGCCCATCCCGCAGCCCGGGCCCTGGAGCTGATCGGAGCCGAACGGCTCAGTCCGTGCGGACCTCGGAGCGGTCGCCGCTCCAGAGGGTGTGGAACGAACCCTCGCGGTCGGTGCGCCGGTAGGTGTGCGCGCCGAAGAAGTCCCGCTGCCCCTGCGTGAGGGCCGCGGGCAGCCGCTCCGTGCGCAGCGCGTCGTAGTAGGCCAGCGAGGCCGCGAAGGCCGGCACCGGAATGCCCTGGCGCACCGCCGCCACCAGCACCGAGCGCCAGCCGTCCTGGGCGGCCCCGATCTCCTCGGCGAAGTGCGCGTCGGCCAGCAGGCTCGGCAGCCCCGGCTGCGCGTCGTACGCGGCCCGGATCCGGTCCAGGAACGCGGCCCGGATGATGCAGCCGCCGCGCCACAGCGAGGCCACCGCGCCCAGGTCCACGCCCCAGCCGTACTCCTCGCTGCCGGCCCGGATCTGGTGGAAGCCCTGCGTGTACGAGACGATCTTCGAGGCGTACAGCGCCTGCTCCACCTGGGCGGCGAACGCGTCCGCCTCCTCCGGGGAGAGCGGCACGGCCGAGGGTCCCGCGAGCCCGCGCGAAGCCGCCCGCAGGTCCCCGTGGCCCGACACCGCGCGGGCGAAGACGGCCTCGGCGATCCCCGACACCGGCACGCCGAGGTCCAGGGCGATCTGCACGGTCCAGCGCCCGGTGCCCTTCTGCTCGGCGGCGTCGGTCACGATGTCGACGTACGGGCGCCCGGTCGCGGCGTCCGTGTGCGCGAGCACCTCGGCCGTGATCTCGATCAGGTACGAGTCCAGACGCCCGCGGTTCCAGGCCCGGAAGGTCTCCGCGATCTTCGCGGGGGAGTAGCCGGCGACCTCGCGCAGCAGGTGGTAGGCCTCGGCGATGAGCTGCATGTCGGCGTACTCGATGCCGTTGTGCACCATCTTGACGAAGTGCCCGGCACCGTCGGGGCCCACGTGCGAGACGCACGGCGTGCCGTCCGCGGCCTTCGCCGAGATCTTCTCCAGCATCGGACCGAGCGACTCGTACGACTCGGCCGAGCCGCCCGGCATGATGCTCGGGCCGAGCAGCGCACCCTCCTCGCCGCCCGAGATGCCCGCGCCCACGAAGTGGATGCCCTGGTCGCGCAGTTCCTTCTCGCGGCGCCGGGTGTCCTCGAAGTGGGCGTTGCCGCCGTCGATGATGACGTCGCCCTCCTCCAGCAGCGGGGCGAACTCGCGGATCACGGCATCGGTCGGCTCCCCGGCCTTCACCATGATGATGAGGCGCCGGGGGCGCTCCAGCGCATCGACGAACTCCTTCGCCGACCCGGCCGCCACGAAGGTGCCCTCGTGCCCGAACTCCGACACGAGCGCCTCGGTCTTCGCGGCGGTGCGGTTGTGGACGGCCACGGTGAAACCGTTGCGGGCGAAGTTCCGGGCGAGGTTGCTGCCCATCACCGCGAGCCCGGTGACTCCGATCTGGGCTGTGCTGGTGCTCATGCGTGCGCTCCTGCGTGCTTCGGTGTGCGGGAACACCGACGCTACATCGAACGCCGCGCCCGCCGACCTCACCCTGGTCGAAGGAATGTCAAATTCCGCTGAAGAGCGCCCTGTTGCGCCCCTTGTCGTGTCCCGGCCGAGACGATTAGGTTGTGCGGTTCCTGATGTCTTCGATGGGGGCTCCCATGGGTGTACGGGGCCGGCACCGCCGGTATCAGCCGAGCAGCATCAACCGGGCCTCGCTCGCCGTCACCGCCGGCGGCGCCGGGATCGCGCTCCCGCTCATGGGAGCCGGAGCCGCCCACGCCGCCTCCGTGGACACCTGGAACAAGGTCGCCGCCTGCGAGTCGACGAACAACTGGCGCATCAACACCGGCAACGGCTACTACGGCGGGCTCCAGTTCAGCCAGAGCACCTGGCGGGCCTTCGGCGGCACCGCGTACGCCGCGCGCGCCGACCTGGCCACCAAGGACCAGCAGATCGCCGTCGCGGAGAAGGTCCTGAAGGGCCAGGGGCCACAGGCCTGGCCGAACTGCGGGAAGCAGGCCGGACTCAGCCGCAGCGCCCCGGCCCCCGCCGTCACGCCCGAAAGCAAGGGCCAGGGGCAGGGCGCGAAGGCCCCGGCGCAGCAGACGAAGGCCGCCGCCACCGGGCAGCAGGGCACCACGCCCCGCCCGACCGGGACTTCCGTCCTGCCGAACCCGTACGTGGTCGCGCCCGGCGACTCGCTCTCGGCGATAGCCACCGAACAGCACGTCGAGGGCGGCTGGCAGGCGCTGTACGAGACCAACCGGGCCACCGTGGGCGCCAATCCGAACCTGATCTTCCCCGGGCAGCGGCTCACCCTGCGCATCACCGCCGCACCACCCGCGCAGAACCCGGAGAAGCCGCCGCGGACGGCGGAACCGGTCAAGCCCGTGGAGCCGGCGGCGGAGAAGCCCGCCGA
This sequence comes from Streptomyces sp. NPDC059989, assembly GCF_042736975.1. Lineage (NCBI taxonomy): Bacteria > Bacillati > Actinomycetota > Actinomycetes > Kitasatosporales > Streptomycetaceae > Streptomyces > Streptomyces sp. NPDC059989. Next base: position 23,437 of record NZ_JBHWUO010000010.1, on the reverse strand, counting down.
CAAGCCGGCCGACGAGGCCGCGCCGAAACCGGCCGAGAAGCAGGCGGAGAAACCAGCCGAGAAGCCGGCCGAAAAGCCCGCCGAAAAGCCGGCGGCGCAGTCCGCCTCAGCGAAGGAGCAGCCGGCCGCGGGCGGATTCTCCGCCCCCGTCGACGCCGCCCTCGGCACCGCCTACCGCGTCTCCGGTTCCTCCTGGTCCAGCGGCTACCACACGGGCGTCGACTTCCCGGTGGCCACCGGGACCTCCGTCAAGTCCGTCGGACCCGGCTCGGTCGTCTCCGCCGGCTGGGCCGGTGCGTACGGCTACCAGGTCGTCATCCGGCACACCGACGGCCGCTACTCCCAGTACGCCCACCTGTCGGCGCTCGCCGTCAAGGCCGGCCAGCAGGTCTCCGGCGGCCAGCGGATCGGCCGCTCCGGTTCGACCGGCAACACCACCGGCCCGCACCTGCACTTCGAGATCCGCACGGGACCCGGTTACGGCTCCGACATCGACCCGCTCAAGTACCTCCGCGCCCACGGCGTCGGCATCTGACCCGCGCACGTGCGACGGCACGGCCATGAGCAGGACCAGGCCGGTCGCCGCCAGCACGGCGCTGGCCACCGCCGCCGCCGCGCCCGCCGTCCCGTACCGGAAGCCCTCGTCGAACAGCGAGATGCCGACCGCCGCCGCGACCACGGGGTTGACCACGGTCACCGTGGCCAGCGGCGCGGTCAGCCCCGCGCCCCGGTAGGCCGCCTGCGAGAGCAGCAGCCCGCCGGCCGCCAGCACCGCGATCGCGGCGAGGTCGGGCCACAGGGCGCCCAGTGCGCCCGGGCCGAAGCTCTCGGCCACCGACTTGGTGAACACCGAAGCCATGCCGAAGGCCGTACCGGCCGCGGCGGCCAGCAGCACGCTGCGCAGCACCGCCCGGTGCATCCGGTGCGCCGCCGCGAACAGCACCGCCACCCCGGCCGCGGTCAAGGCGAGCAGCAGGCTCCGCTCACCGCCCGCCAGGGACTGCGCCGCGCGCCCGTCCCCGCCGGTCAGGGCCAGCAGCCCGGCCAGGCCCGCCGTGGCCAGCACCGCGCCGCGCCAGGCCGCCGCGCCCGCGCGGCGGCCCACGAACACGGCCGCCATGGGCAGGGCGAAGACGATGGTGAGGGCGCCGAGCGGCTGGACCAGGCTGAGCGGCCCGTACGCGAGGGCCACCACGTGCAGCAGGGCCCCCAGGCCGTTCAGCCCGACCGCGACCCACCAGCCGGCCCGGCGCAGCGGAGCGTACGGCCGGTCCGGCGTGCTCGCCGCGACCCGTTCCTGGACGATCGCGCCGCCCGCGTACGCGACGGCGGACACGAGGCAGAGCAGGACCGACAGCGCCAGTGCACTCATAAGCTCCACAATGCCCGAGCGATCTACGCTATTCCTCCGCCCACAGGCGGTCACGGCTCATACTCCGGGCGTAGTACGGGAGTAGAGGACCGGCCAAACCCGACCGGGTGTGCGTGCGGTGACCGGACGCTCTCGGTCCGTGAGGACCGGGGCAGCGGGTTTGGACCCCGGGACGTGGGATCCGTACAGTTTCCCTTTTGGGGACCTCCGCAGCAGGCGGATGCGGACGAGTGAGCAAGGAACGGCAGCGGCCATGACGGTGACCGAAGACAGCCAGGAACACGGGCACGCCTACGGGCCGGGCATCGACCCCGAGCGGCTGGCCCTCTGTCTCAGCGTGCTCGACGAGCTGGACAAGCTCGACGTCGACCACCCCGACGCGATCACCGTACGCCGCGCCACCGCCGGCCTCTACCGCACGGTCAAGCAGCGCCGCCGCCAGGAGCGCCGCGCCGCCAAGACCGCCAACGACAAGGCCGTCACCGAGGCCACCGCGACCGGCTCCGCCGAACGGATCGACGACGAGACCGAAGGCATCCTGCCCTCCTCGGTCACGGAGGCCGGCCGGATCGCCGGAATACTCCAGCGCCCGCGCTCCTGCTACATCTGCAAGACGCGGTACGTCGAGGTCGACTACTTCTACCACCAGCTCTGCCAGGACTGCGCCGCCGAGAACCGCGCCAAGCGCGAGGCCCGCGCCGACCTCTCCGGCAAGCGCGCGCTGCTCACCGGCGGCCGGGCCAAGATCGGCATGTACATCGCGCTGCGGCTGCTGCGCGACGGCGCCCACACCACGATCACCACCCGCTTCCCCAAGGACGCCATCCGCCGCTTCAAGGCGATGGAGGACTCGGCGGACTGGATGCACCGCCTGGAGGTCGTCGGCATCGACCTGCGCGACCCGGCCCAGGCCGTGGCGCTCGCGGACCAGGTGGGCGAGGCCGGTCCGCTGGACATCCTGGTCAACAACGCGACGCAGACCGTGCGCCGCCTGCCCTCCGCGTACGCCGCGCTGGTCGAGGGCGAGGGCGCCCCGCTGCCGGCGGGCGAGCTCCCCGCCCACCACGTCATCGGCGCCTTCAACTCCGGCGCGGTCGACGGCCTGGCGGCGCTGCCCGTCGGAGTGAGCGGGCTGGAGGCGCAGAAGGTCGCCGACCTCGCCCTCGTCGCGGGCAACGCCAGCCTCGAACGGCACCTCGACGGCACCGCCATCGACGCGGGCGGCCTGCTGCCGGACGTCGTCGACACCAACACCTGGGTGCAGACCATCGACCAGATCTCCCCGGTGGAGCTGCTCGAGACCCAGCTGTGCAACTACACCTCGCCGTTCATCCTGATCAGCGCGCTCCGGCCGGCGATGGCCGAGGCCGCCCGGAAGGCGTCCAGCGGGCGTGCGTACGTGGTCAACGTCTCGGCGATGGAGGGCGTGTTCAGCCGCGGCTACAAGGGCGCGGGGCACCCGAACACCAATGCCGCCAAGGCCGCGATGAACATGGTGACGCGGACCAGCGGCCAGGAGATGTTCCAGACCGACCGCATCCTGATGACCTCGATCGACACCGGTTGGATCACCGACGAGCGCCCGCACTTCGACAAGCTGCGCCTCGCCGAGGAGGGCTTCCACGCCCCCCTCGACCTGGTCGACGGCGCCGCCCGCGTCTACGACCCGATCGTGCGCGGCGAGGCCGGCGAGGACCTGTTCGGCGTCTTCCTCAAGGACTACGCCCCCGCGAACTGGTAGGACGCCGGGCCCCCGGCCCCGGCCCCCCGGCTCCGGGCTCTACGGCCCCCGGTCCTACGGGATCCCCGCGATCGACCCCCTCGGCGAACCGAGGGGGTCGTTCCCGTTCCCGGAGCGGACGGCCCGGCAGGCCCCCGTCGCGATCAGTTCCAGCAGCGGCCGCCAGTCCTCCAGCACGCCCGCGTCCAGGCCTGCCGCCCCGGCCGCGTCGTGGGCCTGCCGCAGGGTCGCCGCCGCCTCGCCGTCGGGGCCGGCCGCCGCCAGGGCGTGGAGCCCGGCCTCGTCCGCGGCCCGCGCGTGCAGCCGTAGCAGCCGGGCCACCCGCTCACCCAGCAGCGGGCGCACCGCCTCCGCCGCGTCACCCGGACGGAGCAGCTCGCCGAGATCCTGCACCAGACCGGCGATTTGGAGCTCTTTATCGAAGGGTCGGGAGCGCCGCAACAGCGCCGCTGCCTGCAGTCCGCGGCCATCGCGGCATGCGTAGAGAAGATCCATCAGCTCCGAAACGCTTGAGATGTACGGCACTTCGGACCCCGGAATCCCGGACCTCGCCACCGCCGCTCCCTCCGTCGTCCCCGCGCGCATTCGGCGTCGAGCGGACCATGCTTGTCGCACCCGCGGGCCGACGACTTCCTGAACTCGCGGCGAAAAGAAGAGGGCGACGCGGTTTTTGCCTTTCTATCGAGCGGAGGTCCGCTCATATGTGTACTCTGGGGCATCAGACGGCCCCATCCGGGCCTCGCTCCACCAAGGCGCCACCGCGTCCGGAAACCCTTTCCTCCCTGCCCGGCGCGCGGTCCGCCTGCCGGGTTACGCGACACGAAGGAGTGCGCGGTGACTGAAAAGACGCAGCCCGAACCGACGTTGCTGGAGCGACCGGGATCGCGGTCCAAGCCGCGGACCGACGAGCTGGGCAGCCTCGAAGTCTGGGCCCGGTCCGCCCCGATCCGGCTCGCCGGGTACGAGGACGACCTGGCGGAGTCCCACATCCTGCCCGGGATCGACTAGCGGTACGGCGGCGCCGCGAGAGCGCGCCGGCGAAGCGATGCAAAGCGCCCCCTCGTGCCGACCGCACCGGGGGCGCCGCGCTGTCCGGCCGGCCCCGACCGCCCGGCCCGCACCGGGAGTTCCCGTACCGCGTACGCCCTGAGCGTCATCGCTGTCGGCGATCAAGGCTTCCGGTGCCGCGCCCGCCCGGGCAGGCTCACCTGCATGAAACTGCTGATGCTGGGTGGTACCGAATTCGTCGGACGCGCGATCACGGAGGACGCCCTCGCCCGGGGCTGGGAGGTGACCGTCTTCCACCGCGGCCACCACGCGCCCCCGCCGGGCACCTCGGCCCTGCACGGGGACCGCACCGCCCCCGGGGGCCTGGACGCCCTCGCCGAGGGGGAGTGGGACCTCGTCGTCGACACCTGGAGCGGCGCCCCCACCGCCGTGCGCGACAGCGCCCGCCTGCTGAGCGGCCGCGCCGGGCAGTACACCTACGTCTCCAGCCGCTCGGTGTACTCCTACCCCGCGCCGGCCGGTCTCGACGAGGACGGCCCCGTGGTCGAGGGCTCGCTCGACGCGGAGGCCACCGCCTACGCCGAGGACAAGCGGGGCGGTGAGCTCGCCGCCGTCGACGCCTTCGGCGAGCGCGCCCTGCTGGTGCGCGCCGGGCTGATCATCGGCCCGTACGAGAACGTCGGCCGGCTGCCCTGGTGGCTGAACCGCACCGCCCGCGGCGGCCCGCTGCTCGCCCCCGGCCCGCGCGACCTCCCCCTCCAGTACATCGACGTGCGCGACCTCGCGCGCTGGACCCTGGACGCCGCCGCGGCCGGGCTCGGCGGCCCCTACAACCTGGCCTCCCCGGTCGGGCACGCCACCATGGGCAGCTTCCTGGACGCCTGCGCCGCCGCCACCGGCGGCCGGGTCGAGCAGCGCTGGACCGACCCCGCGGTGATCGGGGAGGCCGGGATCGAGCCCTGGACCGAGCTGCCGATCTGGCTGCCCCCGGGCGAGCTGCACGACTACATGTTCGGCGGCGACGTCTCCAAGGCGCTGGCGACGGGTCTCGTCTGCCGGCCGATCGAGGAGACGGCCGCCGACACCTGGGCCTGGCTCGGTTCGATCGGCGGAGTCGCCCCGCACCGGTCCGATCGCCCGCAGAAGGGCATCTCGGCGGAGCGCGAGGCCGAGCTGCTGGGGCTCTGAACTACTCCGGCTCCGACCAGGCGGCCTCCGCGAGGCGGGTGGGCGGGAGGTACTCGCCCACCAGCCTGCGGTGCCACCACGCGCCCGTCTCGCGCAGCTCCCGCCAGGTGGTGAACCGGTAGCGGTACAGCCGGGCGCGGACGTAGCGGGGCGGGGCGTCCGGGAAGGGGTTGTGGCGGATCAGCCGCAGCGTGTCCCGGTCGCCCGCCAGCAGCCGCTCCACGAACGGGCCGAACCAGTCCCGCGCGTAGCCGGGAGAGAGCGCGGCGAACCACATCAGCCAGTCCAGCCGCAGGTGGTACGGGGCGAACTGGCGCGGGATCCTGCGCAGATCGCCCGGTTTGCCCTTGAATTCGTACTCCCGCCAGTCGCCGTCCTCGTGCGGCAGCCGGTCGGCGGTCCCCTCCACCACGACCTCGTCGCGGATCCGGCCCACCGTGCCGAACGCCCCGTAGGTGTTCACCAGGTGGAGCGAGTCGAAGGAGCGGTTCATCACCTGGCGCCGCGAGATCATGTTCCGCACCGGATGCCGGCTCAGCACCAGCACCAGCACGGTCACCGCGCAGACCAGGACCACGAACCACACCGGCGCCGACCGCGAGGCGGCGGCCGGGGGAGCGCCCGCGAGCCCGGTGAAGTCCACCGCCGACAGGGCCACCGTGATCGTCACCCAGTTCAGCCAGGCGAAGTTCCCCGACAGCACCAGCCACAGCTGCGTCGCCACGATGATCCCCGCGGCGTACGAGGCCACCGGCTGCGGGGTGAACAGCAGGACGGGCACGCCCAGTTGCGTCACGTGGTTGGCCGCGCACTCCACCCGGTGCAGGGGTTTGGGCAGATGGTGGAAGAACCAGCTCAGCGGCCCCGGCATCGGCTGCGTCTCGTGGTGGTAGTAGAGGCAGGTGAGCTTGCGCCAGCAGGAGTCCCCGCGGATCTTGATCAGCCCGGCCCCGAACTCCACCCGGAAGAGCACCCAGCGCAGCAGCCACAGGATCAGTACCGGCGGCCCGGCCCGAGCGTTGCCGAGGAAGACGGCCAGGAAGCCGACCTCCAGCAGCAGCGACTCCCAGCCGAAGGAGTACCAGGTCTGCCCCACGTTCACGATGGAGAGGTAGAGCAGCCACAGCACCGCCCACATGCCCATCGCCGCACCGAGCGGCACCTCGTCCCCGGCCCCGGCGGCGAGCGCGGCGGCGAGGGCCGCGCCGGCCCAGGCGCACCCGGCGAAGAGCCGGTCGGAGTAGTGCAGTTGGAACAGGCTCGGGGCGCGCCGGAAGGGCACGTACCGCACGTACCGCGGCACGGGCAGCATGCCCTTCGCCCCGATCAGGGCCCGGAACTGCAGGGCGGCCCCGATGAAGGCGAAGAGGTAGACACCGGCGAGGGCCCGCTGGAAGACCAGTCGGCCGAGCCAGTACCCGGGCGCCGTGAACCAGTCCATCGACTCCAGTATCGGACCGGTCAGGCGGCCGTGGCCAGCCTGCGCAGGTGGCGGCCCAGCCAGCGCGCGTAGCTCTGCTGGAGGAAGGGGACCACCGGGCCCGCGAGCCGGGTGTACCAGCTCGCCGGGCGGCTGAAGGCGGTCACCGTGAACCACACCGTGCCGTCCGGGTCCAGCTCCACGATGAAGGACTCCTCCCCGGATTCGGGGTGGCCCGTCAGGGTGCCGTACGCGAAACCGATGCGGCTGGGCTCGTACGCCGTCCAGATCACCCGGCACGGAGCAGTGATCCGCAGCGGGCCGAGGCCGATCCCCACCTCGACGCGGTCGCCGGCGCGGACGGCACCGGAATCGGCCCGTACGCGCATCCCCGAGGTGCGGTGGGCGTGGAAGGTGGTCACCGCGACCCCGGCGGCCTCGAAGGCCGCCCGGCCCCGGCCGATCCGGGTGCGGTGGTGCAGGTGGTGGTAGCCGGCGGGCAGCGGCCGGCGGGCCGTCGCACCCCGGTCGGGGTAGCTGAGGGCGTCGAGGCCGGCGCTGATGAGGCGGGTCATGGCGTGATCTCCTGTCGGGCTGCGGCGGCGGTACGGGCCGGGGTGCCGGCCGTGGTGCCGGCGGTGGCGCCGGCACCGGTGTCGGCGGTCAGTCGGCGCCAGGCCAGCACCGAGCACAGGGCGAATCCGAGGGCGTTGCCGAGGCCGTGGGTCGCGGCCATCCAGGTCAGGGTCGGGTGGACGATCCCGGTGGCCTCGCCGGCCGCCCACCACAGGGCGAGCAGCATGGTGGCCACCAGGACCGCGGCCGAGCCGGCGAGCAGCGCCCGGGTGGTGCGGTCGCGGCCCGCGGGCCGGATCTCGCGCCAGGTCGTGAGGGCCACCGCCCACATCCCGCCGGTCAGGACCACCGCCCCCACCAGCTCGGCCCAGTCGCCGACGAAGTAGCCGAGGAGCACGAGCAGGGTGCCCGCGGGGACGCTGTACGCGGCCCAGCGCGCTCCGGGTCCGGGCGCGGCGGCCCGGCACACCAGCCCGGCGACCAGGGCGGCGGTGAATCCGGCGAAGTGGAAGTGGGGCACGGTGAGCGCCAGGATGTCGAGGTCGAAGCCGAAGAGCCGGAACCCGGCGCGCTCGGCGACCAGCGCCGTCCCGGCGACCGACGGCGACACCAGTGCGGTGGCGACCGCGATGTCGGCGGGGCCGGGCGGTGTCCTGCGGGCCGGGCCGGGCTCGCGGCCCCGCAGCAGTGCGGCGGGGGCCCTCGCCGCGAGGGCCAGGCAGGCCGCCGCGTAGAGTGCGGCGAGCGTGGTGGCGAGTGCGCCGCGCGGCAGCCAGAGGCAGACCGCCCCGAGGGCGGCCGGCAGCGGCCAGAGGCGGGCGGCCCGGCGCAGGCCCGCCGGGTCGATCAGGCGCAGGCCGGCCGGAACGACCCAGAGCATGCCCAGGGTGACGATCACGTTCACCAGTACCGTCACGGCGGACTCCCCTCCCGGTCGCGGCCGAACGCTTTGAACGCGTTCAACTCACGGTCGTGACTCTACGGGCTTCCTTGAACATGTTCAAGAACTCTTCCGGTTGCGGCATGCGCGCGGATGCGGCAGACAAGAGGGAGCAACCGGGGCGAAAAGGGAGATCCACGTGCACGGACCGACACCTCCGACACCTCGTCAGGCGCCGCGCCGTCACGCACCGGCCGGCGCCGCCCTCTTCGCCGCCCTCGGCCTGTTCGCCGCGGCCTGCGGCAGCCCCGAGGAGAACCGGGGCACCGCCGGAGCGGAGAGCCAGGAGCTCTACCTGCAGCCGGTGGCCTCCGCCGGCCCCGACCCCTTCACCGCCTCCTCGGCCACCGCCGAGTCCGCCCCCGTGCAGCCCCCGCTGCCCAACCCGACCGGCCAGGGCATCCGTACCGTCAACGCGGCCACCCCCGGCCTCTACGGGGGCACCCAGCGGCTCGGCAGCTGCGACGTGGAACAGCAGGTCCGCTACCTGAGCACCGACCAGGCCAAGGCCCGCGCCTTCGCCGAGGCCTCCGACGTCGAAGAGGAGAAGATCCCCGAATTCCTGCGGGGCCTGACCCCCGTGGTGCTCCGCGCCGACACCCGCGTCACCAACCACGGATTCCGCGACGGCCGCGCCGACAGTTTCCAGTCCGTCCTGCAGGCCGGCACCGCCGTCCTCGTCGACGAACACGGGATGCCCCGGGTCCGCTGCGCGTGCGGCAACCCGCTGCTCTCCCCGCGCGCGCCCAAGGGCTCCCCGGTGCAGAAGGGCGAGGTGTGGAACGGCTACCAGCCCAACCAGGTCGTCGTCATCGAGCCCACCACCCAGGTGATCAACAACCTGGTGATCGTCAACATCGCCGACAACACCTGGATCGAACGCAAGCGGGGCGACGACGGCGCCCAGGACCGGACCCCGCGCGTGCCGCCCCTGTTCGACCCGGCCGACGGCATCCCCACCGGCCCCGTCACCCCGCCCGGAGCCACGCCCGGGGACCCGTGCCCGACCCCCGACAGCAACAGCCTGGCCCGCACCGCGCCGCCGACGCCCGCGCCCTCCGGCACCGGCCCGGGTACGGCCGCCAGCCCGGGTACGCCCGCCACCCCGGGCGCGGACGCCACGCCGGGCGCGGACGTCGCCCCGAGCGCCCCGGCCCCCGGGGCGACGGACTGCCCGCCGGGTGGGCAGACCACGCCGGCCCCGCCGGATGCCACCGGCTCGCCGCAGAGCCCGGGCCTGCCCCCGAACCGGACCACCCCGCCCCAGCAGCCGCCCTCGTCCGGCTTCCCCTCGGACCTCCCGTCGGACCTCCCCTCGGACCTGCAGTCCGACCTTCCCTCCGACTTCCCCTCGGACATCCCGTCCGACCTGCCGCCGCCGGCCGCGAGCGACCCCGGGATCCCCCTCGCGCCCGACGACCCGTACGGCCCCTCCGGCCCCAGCGATCCCAACAGTCCGTACGCCGTCCCGGACCAGCTCACCGACCCCTCGGACCCGGGCTACTCATTGGAGAGCGCCTGACCGGCCCGTGTGTCATGGTGGATCGGTGCCGACCGCCGTATCGCTGCCGGACGACTGGCCCGCGCACCCGGACCGGTCGCTCGCGCTGAACCGCATGGGCAGTTTCGACTGGGACCTGGTCACCGGTCTCATGCACATGGACTCAGCGGCCCTCGACGTGTTCGACACGACCCCCGAGGAGTACGACGGGCGGCCGGAATCCCTGTCCCCGCGGGTCCCGCCCGCCGAGGCCGCCCGGCTCGACGCCCTCGTCTCCAGCGCCCTCAAGAGCCGCGAGGACAGCTACGGCGCCTACTTCCGCATCCGCTGCCGGGACGGACGGCTGCGCTGGACCCACACCCAGGGCCGCGTCATGCGCGGCCCGGACGGGCGCCCGTACCGGATCATCGGCATCGTCCGCGACGCCACCGAGGAGCTCAGCCACTCGGCGGAGCGCCTCGGCCTCGACGAGGAACGGCGCCGCCAGACCTCGGTGGTCGAGAGCACGACCGCGGCCCTCGCGCACGCCCGGACCGTAAAGGACGTCATCGACGTCATCGGCGACGCCCACGGCCTGGAGCGGCTCGGCTCCATGGGCATGGTGATGGGCCTGGTCGAGGCCGGCCGGATCCACCTCGTGGCCGAGGGGCCGGCCGACAGTTTCGTACCCGGCACCCGGTACACCCGGATCGACGAGCAGTACCCGATGAGCGAGGTCGTCCGCTCGTTGCAACCGCGCTTCCTCGACTCCGCGAAGGAGTTCGCCGAGGGCTATCCCGATCTCTGGTCGAAGATCTCGTCCATGGAGATCTCGGCGGCCGCCTACCTGCCGCTGATCGCCCAGGCCCGCCCCATCGGCGCGATCGGCCTGCTCTACCAGGACAAGGACGGCTTCACCCAGGACGAGCGGAACCTGCTCGTCGCACTCGGCAGCAGCATCGCGCAGAGCCTCCAGCGGGCCATGCTGCTGGAGCAGGAGCACGACCTCGCGGAGGGCCTGCAGCAGGCCATGCTGCCGAGGCGGATCCCGTCCGTGCCGGGCGCGGAGATCGCCGTACGGTACCGCTCCGCCCGGATGGGCCAGGACATCGGCGGCGACTGGTACGACGTGATCCCACTGCCGGGAGGCCGGGTCGGCGCGGTCATCGGAGACGTCCAGGGCCACGACACGCACGCGGCGGCGGTCATGGGCCAGCTGCGGATCGTGCTGCGGGCCTACGCCGCCGAGGGCCACTCGCCGGGCACCGTCATGGCCCGCGCCTCCGTCTTCCTGCACGAGCTGGACACCGACCGCTTCGCGACCTGCACGTACGTGGAGGCCGACCTGGCGACGGGGGTGCTCCAACTGGTCCGGGCCGGCCACATCGACCCGCTGCTGCGCACCCGGGACGGGGACTGCCACCGGATCCCGGTGGCGGGCGGGATGCCGCTGGGCCTCTCCGCGGAGTTCGGCCGCCTCGAATACCCGGTCACCACGGTGGAACTGGACCCGGGGGAAACGGTCCTGCTGTGCACCGACGGCCTCGTGGAACAGCCCGGCGCCGACCTCGACGACGGGATACAGCTCCTCACCTCGCTGGTCCGCAGCGGACCGGCCGACCTCCAGCTCCTGGCGGACCGGCTCTGCGGGGTCGTCGACGAACGCGGCGGGGACGACGACATGGCACTGCTCCTGCTGCGCCGCCAGGTGCAGGCCGCGCCCCCCGGCGGCGGCCGGTTCCAGCAGCACGTGGCGCCGGGCGACCCGGAGGCCCTGGTGGCGGCCCGCCACATGATCGGGGCGGCGGTGCGCGCGTGGGGCGCGCGGGAACGGGCCGACGAGATCGAGCTGGTCGCCGACGAGCTGATCGTGAACGCCCTGATGCACACGGACGGCCCGGCGATCGTCACCCTGCGGGTCCTGTCCGGCCCCGAACGCCGCCTCCGCGTGGAGGTCGAGGACCGCTCCAGCGCGCTCCCGCGGCGGCGCGAGGCGGGCGAGTCGGGGGTCTCGGGGCGGGGCCTGATGCTGGTGGACCGGCTGGCGGACGTGTGGGGCGTGGAGCCGCGGGGGAGCGGCAAGTGCGTGTGGTGCGAGTTCGTGATGGCGTAGGAGGTGTCCTGCGGGCGCTCCACCGCACACCGCCGCCGCCTCCACGCACCCTGCGTATCCCTCTGTTACGTTGAGTGACATGCCGATGCTGCTGATCAAGGGCTCGTACCACGTCATCGGAGCCCGCCCCGACGGGGACACCGTCCACTTCGCCCCGGACGACATCGCCGCATGGAGCCTGGTCCCCGGGCCCCACAAGGTCGAACACAACGCGGCGGGCCGGGCCAAGCTGCGGCTGGACGCCGTCGACGCGCTGGAGACCCACTACTCCCGGACCGGCCCGGAGGTCCACCAGCCGCTCAGGTTCGCGCGCGAGGCCAGGGACGAGCTCCTCATGTGGCTCGGCTTCACCCACGTGCAGCGGCAGGAGAACGAGACGGTCACCGCCGCCGCCCCCCAGACCGTGCCCGGCTGGATCCTCACCCGCGGCGCGGGCCGGGACCACCGCTGCATCGCCCTGGCCGGCAAGGGCGCGCCTCCGGGCACCAGCGGGACGGAGATCATGGTCGACCCCGAGCTCCTGAAGACCACCGCCAACCACCACCTGCTCGCCGCCGGCCTGGCCTACCCGACCTACTACACCAACCTCTTCCCGGACCTGCGCGACGAGTTGACCGCCGCCGCCCACCGGGCACAGGCCCCCGCCAAGGGGCTGTGGACCAAGGACGTGACGACCAGCGGAGCGACCGTCACCGGCATCTCCTCACTCACGGAGGACGCCGGCGCGGTGATCCTCCCCAAGCTGTTCCGGCGGCTGGTGGACTACCTGAACCTCGGCGACCCGGACCTCTCCGGCTTCGAGGCCTTCCTGGCGCAGGCCCAGGACCGCTTCTGGATCCTGTCCACCGGACACCACACCACCGGCCTCGACGCGGTGGTCGAGGTCCTCGACAGCAAGGTGCGGATGACCCACCCGGCCGAAGACCTCGTCTTCGAGGAGACCTGAGCCCGGCCCGGACGAGGCCATGGCCGGCTCGCGCTTCGCCCGGGGCGGCGGCAGGCTGGACCCATGCCGGAGCTGCCCGAGGTCGAGGCCCTGCGGGAGTACCTCGACGAGCACCTCACCGGGCGGGTGGTCGAGCGCGTCCTCCCGCTCGCCGTGAGCGTGCTCAAGACGTACGACCCGCCGCTGACCGCCCTCGAAGGGCAGCCCGCCGGTGCCACCGCCCGCTACGGCAAGTTCCTGGCGGTGCCGGTCGGCGACCTCCACCTCGTCACCCACCTGGCCCGGGCCGGCTGGCTGCGCTGGCAGGACACCCTGCCGGCGCAGCCGCCGCGCCCCGGCAAGGGCCCGCTCGCCCTGCGCGTCGTACTCGAAGGCGGCGGCGGCTTCGACCTCACCGAGGCCGGGACCCAGAAGCGGCTCGCCGTCTACGTGGTCCACGACCCCCAGGAGGTCCCCGGCATCGCCCGCCTCGGCCCCGACCCGCTGGCCGAGGCCTTCGACCGGGACGCCTTCGCCGCGCTGCTCGTAGGGGAGCGGCGCCAGATCAAGGGCGTACTGCGCGACCAGAGCGTCATCGCCGGGATCGGCAACGCCTACAGCGACGAGATCCTGCACCGGGCCAAGGTCTCGCCCTTCAAACTGGCGGCCTCCTTCGACGAGGAGCAGACCACCCGGCTCCACGAGGCCGTCCGGGACACCCTGCGCGAGGCCGTCGAGCGGGCGCACGGGGTGGCCGCGGGGCAGCTCAAGGCCGAGAAGAAGAGCGGCCTGCGGGTGCACGGCCGGACCGGGGAGCCCTGCCCGGTGTGCGGGGACACCATCCGCTCGGTGTCCTTCGCCGACTCCTCCCTGGAGTACTGCCCCACCTGCCAGACCGGGGGCAAGCCGCTCGCCGACCGGCGGCTCTCACGCCTCCTCAAATAGCCGGGCGCTGCGTAGACTCCGGCACCATGGCCGAGGAGCAGCAGCAGTCGCCGCCCCGGCGCGAGGTCGTCACCGGAGTGCCCCGGGGCACCCGCCGCCGGCCGCCCGCGCACACCCCGGCACGCTCCGAGATCTCCGAGCAGACCACCCTGGGCGCCACCTACGTACGGGCCCTCATGCGCAGCCAGCTGCGCGCCGCACTGGGGGCGCTGGCCGCGCTCGCACTGCTGGTCGCGGCCCTGCCGCTGGTGTTGGTGCTGCCGCGCACCGGGTCGGGGCCGCTGGTGTGGGTGGCGCTCGGCGTGCTGGTGTATCCGGTGATGTGGCTGATCGCCCGGTGGTACGTCGCCCGGGCCGAGCGCAACGAGGCCGATTTCACGGGCCTGGTGATGGACCCGGCCGAGGCGCCGGGCCCGGGTCCCCGCCGCTCCGCCTAGCAGGACCTCTTCAGAACAGGTGCATCGCCAAGTGGCCGAGCGGCAGGCCGAGTTGCCAGGCCGGGGTCCACACCCGGGCATTCTCGTCCAGGCCCGGCGGGGTGTCGGCGTGGCCGTGCCGGCCCGGGTCGAGGTTGGTGGCGAACAGTTCGGTGTGGTCCAGCCAGCGCCACGCCGCCCGGGCCAGTTCCAGGTCCGGCTCGTCGGCGCGGCCGCGCTCGTGGGCCTCCTCGCCCAGCGCGAGGAACCGGGTGTGCACCCAGTCGCGCCAGGGGTGACCGTACGCCGTCAGCGAGAGCCACTCGTCGAGCTGGGAGACCACCCGGATCCCGGAGAGCTCCCCGGCCGCGTCCGAGAGGTAGATCGTCAGCGCGAGCGTGTCGCGTCCGGCCCGGAACTCCAGGGTGCTGACCGGGATCAGCCGGCCCGTGCGCAGCAGTTCGTCTGCGATGTACTCGGCGTAGAGCCAAGCCATGGGCACCGCGAGCCCGCCGTCACTGGTGCCGTTCATACCCTCGGGCTGCACCGTTCCACCTTCTCCCGCGCGTCGAGCGTCCCGTCGTCAGCCCCGAGCCTTCACCGAGCGGCTCGCGGAGCGGGGGATGTTTACTCAACTTGAACGGTCTGATGCCTCATTTCATGCGGTTCGTGTCCGATCCGCATGCATTCGAGGCGTTGTCCGACCCCTTCCCGCGTGCCGCGGGGCTCAGGCGCCGAGGCCGTACCCGTACCCCTGGAGGCCCTTCTTCAGGGCCCGGAGGGCATAGTACGTACGGGATTTGACGGTCCCGGCCGGGATCCCGAGTTCCGCGGCGGCCTCCGCGACCGAGCGGTCCTGGAAGTAGACCTGCATCAGCACCTCGCGGTGCTCCGGCCCCAAGGAGCCCACGGCCCGCCGCACGTCGATCGCCGTCACCGACCCGGCCACCGCGTCCTCGGGCGCGGGCGCCTGCTCCAGCGCCTCCGCGTCCACCTCCTGCGGCCGGGACAGACGGGCCCGCCGCGCGTCGATCGCGAGGCGCCGGGCCACCGTGAAGAGCCAGGGCCGCATGGACTCGTGCCCGCTCGACAGGACCTCCGGGTGCTGCCAGACCCGTACGAGGGTCTCCTGGACGAGGTCCTCCGCACGCTGGGCGTCCCCGGCGGTGAGCCCGAGCAGGAATCCGAACAGCGCCCGTCCGTGGTCGCGCTGGAGTTCGGCCAGCGCCTCGGGATCCGTACGCGTGAGGGTGGGGGAGAGCGGCACGAGGGGCTCCTTCCGGGTGCGTGGGGGTCCGTTACCGAGGGCGACACATCAACCCTGACCTGCACGGAGCCGCCCGGGAACCGTCCGGTCCTGGTGGTGCGCCCAAGCACCCGGGTCATCCGGTGGGCGGCCGGGCCGGGCGGTGAACGGTCGAACGGCGCGGCGAACGGCAGTGCTCCGGGCGGCGCTCCGGGCAACGGTCCGGACTGCCGCCGTCCGGGTGAGCCGGCGGCCCGCGGCCGGATCCGTTCCTTGACTTGCGGCGTCTCTTTCTATGGATTGCAGGTGATCGGATTGTCGTACTAACGAGAGCCGGGACAGATGACCAAGCGCACCCGACAGGCCGTTGCCCTCCTCTCCGTCCTCCTGCTGTCGGCGGCCGCCGGCTGCTCGGCCGCGGGGGACCCGGGAGCGGGACCGGGAGAGGCCCGCCTCGGCGGATCCGGCAAGCCGACCCCCTCCAGCGCCGCCGGCTCCCCGGCGGCCACCGGATTCACCCTCGTCGCGAGCGGCGACGTCCTTCCGCACACCTCGGTCATCCGGCGGGCCGCCGACGACGCGGGCGGCGACGGGTACGACTTCAGGCCAATGTTCTCCGCCGTCAAACCCCTGGTCTCCGCGGCCGACCTGGCCATCTGCCACATGGAGACCATCTACGGGGAGGAAGGCGGGCCCTTCTCCGGCTACCCCGCCTTCAAGTCCCCGCCGGAGGTGGCCGAAGGACTCAAGGACGCCGGATACGACGGCTGCTCCACGGCCTCGAACCACACCCTCGACGACGGCGCCGACGGGCTGCGCCGCACGCTCGACCGCTTCGACAAGGTCGGCCTGAAGCACGCAGGTTCGGCCCGTACGGCAGCCGAGGCGGCCACGGTGACCACGTACACGGCGGGCTCCGCCAAGGTCGCGCACCTCGCGTACACCTACGACACCAACGGCTACCCGCTGCCCGAGGGGCAGCCGTGGGCGGTCAACCTGATGAAGCAGGACAAGATCATCGCGGATGCGCGGGCCGCCCGGAAGGCGGGCGCGGACGTGGTCCTGGTCAGCGTGCACTGGGGCACGGAGTGGCAGACCGAGCCCGACGAGACGCAGCTGACGCTGGGCAGGGCACTGACCGCCGCACAGACCGGGGGACGCCCCGACATCGACATGATCCTGGGCACGCACGCGCACATCCCGCAGCCCTACGAGAAGGTCAACGGGACCTGGATCATCTACGGCATGGGCGACCAGGTGGCCGGCGAGATGTTCAACTACACGGGCGCGCGGGACATGCGCGGCAACTACGGCTCCATCGGCCGCTTCACCTTCGCCCCGCCGGCCGCGGCCGGGCAGCGCTGGCAGGTCACCAAGGCCGAGTTCGTCCCCCAGATGATGGACCTGTCCATCGGCCGGGTCGTCAACCTCCCCGACACCCTGGCGAAGAACCCCGGCCGGGACGACTACGAGAGCGCCCAGGACACCATCACCGAGGCCGTCCTCAGCCGCGGCGCCGCGAAGGACGGCCTCACCATGGCCAAGTAGCCGGGCCACAGGCAGGGCCTGCGCCCCGGCGCCCCCGGCCTCCCCTACGGCACCACCGTCACCGGCCAGCGGCCCGCCTTGACCAGGCGGATCGCCACCGAGCCCACGATGCGGTGGCCGGCCTTCTCGGAGGCGCCGACCACCACCGCGTCCGCCGTCAGTTCCTCCGCCGCGCTCACCAGGCCCGCGTAAGGGTCGCCGCGGAAGGTGTGGAACTGCCAGCGGACCTCGTAGATGCCCTTGAGGCGCTCCGCCGCCTCGCGGATCTCCGCCACCAGGCCCTCCGCGATCTCGCCGGTGGTGTCGGCCACCGGCGCGCCCAGCGAGGCGCCGGCCGGCATCACCGGCTGGACGTACACCATCGCCAGCAGCGCGTTCTGCCGCCGGGCCAGCCCTGCCGCGTAGGCCGCGGCCCGTAGCGAGGACTCCGACCCGTCGACGCCGGCCAGGATCACCTTCGGGCCGTCGGTACCGCGTTCGAATCCCGTGTTCGCGTGCTCCGTCACCCTCCCGAGCGTATCCGCCTCGGCGCGCGGACGGCCGGGGCCGTCCCTACAGTGCGAACCATGAGTGCCACCGTGGAGGAGACGCGCGGAACCCGGAACCGCTTCCTGAACCGGGTTCCCGACGGATTCGGCGCGTTCTTCGGAACGCTCGGCCTGCTGTGCGCTCTGCTGGCGCTGTCCCCGACGCTGCGCAGGCTGCTGCGGCACATCGTGCGCTTCCTGGACCTCATCGTCGTCCCGGTCAGCGCCAACCTCGCCTACGCCGTCTTCCTCTTCCTGCTCGCCGCCGCCCTCGGCACCCGCAAGAAGGTCGCCTGGTGGATCGTCGTCACCTATTTGGCCCTGCTGATCCTCGCCGACGTGCTGAGCATGGCCGAAGGCGACTACTGGGTGGGCGTCCCCTCCATGGCCATCGCGGTCGCCGCCCTGGTCCTGCTGATCGCCGCCCGCAGCGAGTTCTACGCCGCCTCACGGCCCGGGGCCCTCTGGCGGGCCATGATCGTGCTCGGCATCGGGCTGCTGGCCGCCGTCCTCGTCGGATGGGGGCTCGTCGCCCTCTTCCCCGGGACCCTGCCCAAGGGCCAGTGGCTGGACTGGGCCGCCAAGCAGGTCTTCGGCGGCCTCTTCTCCGCCCGGCAGTTCGACGGCCGCCCGCCCCGCCCCCTGTACTTCCTGCTCGGCCTCCTCGGCGCCGTCGCCCTGCTGAACGCCGCCGCCACGCTCTTCCGCTCCCAGCGCCTGACCGCCGCCCTGCACGGGGACGAGGAGCCCCGCATCCGGGCCCTCCTCGGCGCCTACGGGCGCAACGACTCCCTCGGCTACTTCGCCACCCGCCGCGACAAGGCCGTCGTCTTCGCCCCCAACGGCAAGGCCGCCGTCACCTACCGCGTCGAAGCCGGCGTCTGCCTCGCCAGCGGCGACCCGGTGGGAGACCCCGCCGCCTGGACCCCCGCCATCGACGCCTGGCTCACCGTCGCCCGCCGCTACGGCTGGCAGCCCGCCGTCATGGGCGCCTCCGAGGACGGCGCCACCGCCTACGCCCGCTCCGGACTCGGCGCCCTCCAACTCGGCGACGAGGCCATCCTGCACGTGGCCCACTTCGACCTCGACGGCCGCGACATGCGCGTCACCCGGCAGGCCGTCAACCGGGTCAAGCGCACCGGAGCCACCACCGTCATCCGCCGCCACTCCGCCCTCTCCGAGGACGAGATGCAGATGATCGTGGACCGGGCCGACACGTGGCGCGACACCGAGACCGAGCGCGGCTTCTCCATGGCCCTGGACCGGCTCGGCGACCCGGCCGACGGGGACTGCCTGCTGGTGGAGGCCTTCGACGCCCAGGGCGAGCTGATCGCCCTGCTCTCCTTCGTCCCCTGGGGCAAGGACGGCATCTCCCTCGACCTGATGCGCCGCGACCGTACCGCCCCCAACGGGGTCATGGAGTTCATGGTCGCCCAGCTCTGCGCCGCCTCCCCGGGCCTGGGCGTACGCCGGATCTCCCTCAACTTCGCCGTCTTCCGCTCCGCCTTCGAGGAGGGCGGCCGGATCGGCGCCGGCCCCGTCCTGAAGCTGTGGCGCAAGCTGCTGCTCTTCTTCTCCCGCTGGTGGCAGCTGGAGGCGCTGTACCGCTCGAACGTCAAGTACGGCCCCGAGTGGTACCCGCGGTTCCTCTGCTACCAGGACGCCGGCTCGCTCGCCCGGGTCAGCCTCGCCTCCGGCATCGCCGAGGGCTTCGTCTCCGTACCCAGCCTGCGCACCCTGTGGGGCAACGGCCACCCCAAGGGCCTCACCGCCCCCGCCACCACCGAGGGGCTGCCCTCCATCGACTCCCTGGGCCTGGACGCCGTGGGAGAGGAGTCCGAGGCCGCCGCCCGGGCCGAGCGGCTGCCCGAGCAGGTACGCGTACGGCACGACAAACTGGAGCGCATCCGGGCCGGCGGCACCGACCCGTACCCGGTCGGGATCCGGCAGCGCACCCACACCGTGGCCGGGCTGAAGGCGACGCACCCCGAGCACCCGGCCGGCGCCCGCTCCGGTGAGGAGGCCACCCTCGCCGGGCGCGTCATGCTCGTACGCGACCTCGGCGGCGTGCTCTTCGCCGTCCTGCGCGACTGGTCCGGGGACATACAGCTGATGCTCACCCGCGACGAGACCGGCCCCGACGCCATGGACTCCTTCACCTCCCAGGTCGACTTCGGCGACCACGTCGTCGCGAGCGGCGAGGTCGGCGCCAGCAAGAGCGGCGAGCTGTCCCTGGTCGTGCGGGACTGGCAGCTCACCGGCAAGTGCCTGCGCCCCCTCCCCGACAAGCGCAAGGGCCTCGCCGACCCGGAGGCCCGCGTCCGGCGCCGCTACCTCGACCTCGTCGCGAGCCCCGAGGCGCGCGACGTCGTACGGGCCCGCTCCAGCGCGGTGCAGGCCCTGCGCCAGGGGCTGCTGGACCGCGGCTACCTGGAGGTCGAGACCCCGATGCTCCAGCAGATCCACGGCGGCGCCAACGCCCGGCCGTTCCGCACCCACATCAACGCCTACGACCTCGACCTGTACCTGCGCATCGCGCCCGAGCTGTACCTGAAGCGGCTGTGCGTCGGCGGCATGGAGAAGGTCTTCGAGATGGGCCGCACCTTCCGCAACGAGGGCGTCTCCTACAAGCACAACCCCGAGTTCACGATGCTGGAGGCCTACCAGGCCTTCGCCGACTACGACGTGATGCTCGACCTCACCCGCGAGCTGATCCAGGGCGCGGCGACGGCCGCCTTCGGCTCGCCCATCGCGCACAAGGCGGGACCGGACGGCAAGCTCGCCGTCCACGACATCTCCGGTCCCTGGCCGGTCAAGACCATGTACGGGGCGATCAGCGAGGCCCTCGGGGAGGAGGTCGACGCCGACACCGAGGAGCACGTGCTGCGCCGGCTCTGCGACCGGGCCTCCGTCCCGCACTCCCCCGAGGACACCCGCGGCGACGTGGTCCTGGAGATGTACGAACGCCTCGTCGAGGAGCGGACCAAGCTGCCCACCTTCTACAAGGACTTCCCGACGGACGTCTCCCCGCTCACCCGGCAGCACCGCAAGGACCCCAGGCTCGCCGAGCGCTGGGACCTGGTCGCCTTCGGCACCGAACTGGGCACCGCCTACTCGGAGCTGACCGACCCGGTCGAGCAGCGGCGCCGGCTCACCGCGCAGTCCCTGCTCGCGGCGGGCGGCGACCCGGAGGCGATGGAACTCGACAACGACTTCCTGGACGCGCTGGAGTACGCGATGCCGCCGACGGGCGGGCTGGGCATCGGCGTGGACCGCCTCGTCATGTTCCTCACGGGCCTCACGATCCGCGAGACGCTGCCGTTCCCGCTGGTGCGACGCGGCTGAGCGGTTCCACGGCTGGTCCGAGCGGGTGAGCGGGACGGGGTCCGTCCGCGCCTCTCGACATCTCCGGCGATGTCGTTGATACGTAGTAATAATGAAAAATGACGAGCCGACAGTAGGGCGACGCGTGCTCCTGCGTACCGCCGTCTTCCTCGGAGTCGCGGCCGCCGCCGGACTGATCAACGCGGGCGACGGGGGCGGGCCGGCGGGCCGCCCCGGCGCGCCCGGTGCCCCCGGTGGCGCCCCCGGCCCGAACCCCGCGGCGGGACCGCCGGGCAGGCTCCACGAGTTGGCCGCCGAAAAGTCGTACCGGCTGCGGCCGATGACCGCCGAGGCCCCCGGCCGGCCGGCCGCAGCGAAGCCGGCCGTACGGACCCGCCCGATCCTGGAACTCCCGGCCGACGCGACCGCGGCCGGCTCCATGGTCCTCACCTTCGACGACGGCCCCGACCCCCGGTACACCCCGGGGATCCTCGACACCCTCGCCCGGTACGGGGTGCGCGCCATGTTCTTCGTCTGCGGGGAGATGGCCACCGAGAACCGCGACCTGCTGCGCCGGATGGTCGCCGAGGGCCACGTCATCGGCAACCACACCTGGACCCATCCGCTCATCCCCACGCTCAGCCGGCCCGGCCTCGCCTCCGAGATCGGCCGCACGAGCGACGTCGTACAGCAGACCGTGGGCGAGGCGCCGGTGTGGTTCCGGGCGCCGTACGGGGCCTGGAACCGGGCCGCCTTCGAGATCGGCGCGGAGCTGGGCATGGAGCCGCTCGCCTGGACCGTGGACACCCTGGACTGGAAGGAGCCGGGGACCACCACGATCGTCTCCCGGGTCCTGTCGGGCGCGGGGTCGGGCGTGATCGTGCTCTCGCACGACGCGGGCGGCAACCGGTCGCAGAGCGTCCAGGCGATCTCCTCCTACCTGCCCCAACTGCTCGCGCGGGGCTACCGGATGACCCTGCCGACGCTGCCGCCCCGCTGAACGCGGCGGGGCCGCGCGGGCGCTGCCGCCCCGCCGAGTACGGTCGCGCCGCGCGCTCCGGCGGGCCCCCGGCTCAGCGGGCCGCCACCATCCGGGCGAAGACGACCACGTTGCCCTCGTAGCCCCGGGCCTTCGAATAGCCGCCGCCGCACGTGATCACCCGGAGTTCCGGGTGCCCGGTGTCCCCGTACACCCGGGCTCCGGGGAAGGCGTCCTTGGAGAACACCTCCACGCCGTACACCTCGAACACCGCCGTGCGCCCGTCGTACCGCTCCACCTCGATGTGGTTGCCCGGCTTCACCGAGCCCAGGCCGTAGAAGACCGCCGGGCCCTGCGCGTTGTCCACGTGGCCCACGATCACCGCCGAGCCCCGCTGGCCCGGCGAGATGCCGTTGAGGTACCAGCCGGCCAGATTGCGGTCCTGCGGCGGCGGGGCGTCGATCCAGCCCTCCGCGTCCAGCCCGACCGTCATCACCGGCGCGTCCACGTTGATGTTGGGAATCCGGATGCGCTGCACCGACGAGTGCTCCAGCACGTCCATGTCCGCGGGCGGCGTGGGCGGATCCGCCGGCAGCTGATCGGCCGTCACGGCGACGCGCGAGGCCGCGGTGGGCTGGGGCGGCCCGCCGTCGATGTCCACACCGTTCCGCACCATCGCGAGGCCGCTGAGCATGACCAGGGCGAGCACGCCCCACGGTGAGCGTTTGCGTGACTTCCCGGTCTCGTCCTCGCCCATCGTTCTCCCTTCCCGACGCGGGGGTCCCGACCCGCGTTCCTGTCCCACCCCTGTACGCCCTACTTCACGCACGCTAAGGCTGCGTCGGCAGGACGGCGAGAGGGGAGGGGGCGAACGGGTGGCGGAGCCCCGAAGGGGCCGGAAGAGGTGCGCCCATCCAGGTAATCGTCACATAAATGCCTGACGGGTCGTGACCTGCGGATCCGTCAGCTACGCCGCCCGCGCTTCGGCGTGTCGCTCAACCGGGCGGCCCAAAGGCGGAAATGCGGAGCTTGCGGGCCGCCCCGAGGGTTCGACGTGGGAGGCGTTCTCGTCGATCATCCGGGGCCGACGCTCCGGGGCGCTTTCCGCTGGAGGTTCCACCATGCGTGTTTTCCGCGCTCTAACCGTGACGGCGGCAGCCTGCGCCGCGATCGGCCTCAGTGTCCCCTTCGCCTCCGCGAACACCCCGCTGGGTGGGGGCGGCGGACCCAGCAACATCTCGGTCAACCCGTACCGGGTGCACCAGGGATCCACGATGCAGGTGAGCGCGTCGGGCTGCGGACACGGCGGCAACGTCGCCTCGCCCGGCAACTTTCCGCCGGCCAACCTCTCCGCCGGGTCGATCGGTTTCGCCACCGTCCGGATCTTCAACCACGCCTCACCCGGCCACCACACGCTGTCGGTCAAGTGCAACGACAACAGCCTGGTCGCCACGCACCGCTTCGAGATCCTGCCCGGCAACCCCTCACAGGGCGGCATCGGCGGCTCCTTCGGCCCGTCCACCGCCGAGACCGCCATCGGCGCGAGCCTCGTCGGCGCGGCGGCCCTCGGCGCGGGCGCCCACGTGATGCGCCGCCGCCGTCCGATCCGCGGCCGCGCCTGACCGGCCGACCTCCCCGGTCAGGCATGGAAAACCGCCGGTCGCCCCGAGTCCTGGCCAGGACTCGGGG